>PMYF01000532.1 GCA_003171295.1 Acidobacteriota bacterium
TGGTTTTACTCCGCCCTTGACAAAAGGTGACGGATCGCATGCTGGGGTCAAAAAACCATGTGTTTCTGTTTCGTTTGGAGGAACTACATAGATTACGAATGCGGTGCAGAGCAGCAAAAATACAAAGTATATCAACCTGTTTCTGATAGCCCACGAAGAGGTAAGTAAATGAATTGCGATAACAAGAGCAATGAGAACCACGAACCAAATATGGGAAACGGGCCAGACATAAACTACATCAAGGCCGAACCCGAGAATTGTAAAAGAAGCCTCCCTTATGAGTTCGCGGCGCTCTTTCTCGCTATCGGATTGTTTCTGGGGTTTATTTTTGCGGTCCTGACAATTCGCCATTAGAAGCCTTTCTCGCCGTTAGCCCCGTTCTCGAAGATGTAGAAGTCGGGCACCTGTTTCGGCTTGGCTGTCTGGTTTTCGGTTGTGTTTTTCATGGTCGTATCTCCTTTTTCTGACCGGAAGGTCACGGCGAAGATATGACCGAGTTTTGCATTTGCTAGTAAGGAAGTCCAGAGACAGAATGCCTGATTGCGAGATTCTCTTGAAACGCCTGCGGGATTCTGGCGCCTATCGACGGGACAGGGCAATCTAATCGACAATTCAGGGAGCAACGCCAGGTGGGCCCGTGGTTATGCCGTGTCCACGGTCGGGTTCGAGTTGGAGCAAGTGCGCCAGCACAGCGGCGGTCACCAGTTGGACGGAATCGTATATGCCAGCATGTATCCGTACAAGAACGCCAGAAAAGCCAAGGGTTTGAGTCGGAGGGCAAGGAAGCCGAGGATGTAACTGAGAGGAAAGAGCCAGAAAAGATGGAACGGAGAACGATGGAGAACCAAAACGCCAATTACTGACAGGGCTTGTATCATGGCAAACGTGTTCGCGGGCAAGACGGGAGCGTTACTGGTCTTATAGTGATTTCTGACGGTCGCGTTTGTGCTCGTTGCCCACAAGGCACCGAGTATCAGGACGCCCCATTCCACCCATTTCATCAAATACACCTCTTGGAGCAGGGAGTGCCTTGTCCTTGAAGGTTGCCTACTTCACGCGCATTGTCGCACTTAGTGCTATCGAGGTCGAGAGATATTGAGTCGAACCGCCGAGCGGAGATCACGGAGGGTGATGTGTTGCAGGTGGCTTCTTAGCCCCAACACTTCCGAACGGAAAAGGCGCGAAGGGTGGGTAGTGCTGCGCAGGCCGTTGCGGGTGTTCACGCACAATGCCAGGACGAGTTAAACAAGAGGCTTGATGTGCTGACGGATCCAGTCGAGGATTTGGGTAAAGCGGAATTCGTGCCGGTCCATCGAGCCGTCAATAAACACGTGTCCGTCCTGGCCTTCGACCTCGATGTAAAAGCCATTGCGCCGCAGGAAAACATCGGTGGCGGTAAAAGCTATCCGCTTATTGCCGTCGAGGAAGCCGTGGTTGTTGCCGAGCGACTCCATCAGCGCGGCCGCTTCTTCTTCGATGGAGTTGTAATAGCCGTGTTGCGGACGAAAAACGGCGGCCTCGATAGCGCCCTTATCGCGGACACCATGGAGACCGCCGAACATCTCGATCAATCGATGCTGCATCCGGTAGATTTCAGCTATCGTAAGGTAAACCGCCATTTACTTGGCGAGACGCTGCAACAGGTCACGGTTGTGAGCAACCGACTGCTCGAAGGCATCCATCACCTCGGGGCGGACCAGGTGCTGGGACGGAACTACGTTGTGCAGGTAGAACTCGAGCGCCTGCTCGAGAACATGCCGCTTCGTTTGCCCATTCTGCTCGGCAACCGCAACGAACTCATCGTAGAGTTGGGCGTCGATCTCAGGAGTGAACTTCTTGGTCATCGTGGCTGGCATGGTCCCCACCTCCCTGTTCGACTCCTATCATACCTCTTCATCATGATAAATCAAGGTAAATCTTTATTTACCCATGCCATTGTAAATACATGCTTTAATCGATTCAAAACGCTTTAAGCTCCATTGATTCCAAGATTCTCTAGCCGGTGTGCCGGAAGGCCTCAATGGAAAAGTGCCTTTTCTATACCTTCGGGCCTTACGTTAGTTTCGGAATGGGAGCCCCGGGCTTATTTACCCCATTGCGTTGCTTCTGGCGTGTTGCTAGCAGGCATTGATTACGCTTGGGAACCGCCGTGAGTTGTCATAGAGCTTTGGTTGGTCGTTTCTGACGGTTCGCGGTACAACTCAGCCACAGACCCTGATAACGCCGTCAGCGGTGAAACCTTGCCCACAAACGAGCGTATGCGGGAAGCGTTAGGCGCGGATTTCGGCTGCTGATTCCACGGCAATTACAGGGAGCATTACCGAGACCTTTTTGGGAATGCCCTCGAAGGCCCGCACCACCGTACCCCGTCCACAGCCCAACTCCTTGGCAATGGCGTCCCAGGATAGTCCCTGTGCTCTCAGGAAGGCCACTGTGGGAGGATGCACGTCAATGCGTGGGCGACCGAGTATTTTCCCTCTCTCCCTGGCACGTTGCAACCCCGCCTTGGTTCTCTCGCCTATTCGAACATGCTCCTGCTTGGCGATGGTTGCCAAGATCGAGATCACGGCGTCCTTGAACATGCCGCACGAATCCAAGTATGCCTCGGTATAAGATCGGAACCCGACTCCGTAGCCACTGAGACGATTCAAATGGGTGAGGGTTTCCAGGACCCCTTCTCGTGTGAGACGGTCAAGCGCCCAAAACAGGCAGACATCGAACCGGCGCCTACTGGCATCCTCGAATAGGTGCCGGAATTCGGTCCTGTCATCTGTCCCACCCGTCTCGTGATCGACGTACTCTCGGTAGACTTGCCAGCCTTGGGAATCAGCGAACCGCCGCAGTTCGGAAAGCTGATTCTCTACTTCCTGGCGGCCGTCCTTGGTGCTTACTCGTCCGTAAATCCCACACCGCATGATTGCCTCCTGTTCGAAGGTTGGGGGGCCTGGGCCGGAACGAGCCCCAAGCCCCGCTTGCCACCTTTAGAGGACGAGTTCCGCTGTCTTCCTAGTGGCGCGAAGTTTGCTCCAATGGAACGTGGTGACGATGCTGATCGGACACTCCAACCAAGCCAAACCACCCTGAGTGAAGTTTTCCTTGCCCTTCAAAACCTCCACATTGCCACGGACAGAGACGGTACCGGCGTCATGTCCGATTGGCGCGAACCCCTTCTTGAGTGCGAGAGCTAAGGTTGGCGGGATCTCGACGCCCTGAATGGTCTTGGTTGTGGGGGATGTCTTACGAAGGAGTGAAACTGTAGTATGATTTTGATTAACCACTGGTGACCTCCTTATCAGGTTGCTTTTGGCCAGGGCTCCGTTTCGTGCTTGTAACACGTTCGGAGCCCGCCTTAATTCCCTCCTACACTACAGCACCTCAAAAGGCTTATCAAGAAGAATATTCTGACCAATGTCATGGTATTTTCATTCTTGCTATACACACGTACATCAAGTGGTTGTCATATGTCAGGTGGTGTACGCCTAAGGCGCCCCCTTCCCAGGGGCACGGCTTTCTTCCTACCTCGGCCCTCGCGGTAGTGCATCAACTTATAAATACGGACTCTTTCCAGATCATTGATTGTCCAGCGCCAGTGCCTTTGGCCTCCGTCGAATTGAATCTTCTTCGAGGGCCGGACTTTGTGCGCCAATAGCCACCGTTCAAGGGTGACGCGGCTGATGCCGGCTCGCTTCGCAGCCTCACTTGTAGAGTAAGTCTCTCTCATGATACATGCTTGTATCCTATAAGGGCGGGCGTATCAAGAGAAATCTTGAGGTCCGTATGTTTTTCGGACACAAATACTGCCCGATTGCGCCAAATTGACCGAATAGGCACACTTATTGGCAAGGAGGGGGACCCCATTTGACAGACACACGCCGCGACGCTCAGCATAGGTCTAGCGAGGCAATATCGCTTCGCGGAGGTAAAAATGGAAACTCTCGTTGTAACCGAGAAGGCGGCCGGCCAGTTGATCGGTGTTGGACCTCGCACAGTTCGTCGGCTCTTGGGTGAGGGGGATCTTGTGGCCCTGCGAATCCGAAAACGAACCTACGTTTTGAGGTCTTCCATTGAAGACCTGGTGCGTCGGCGATGCGGCGAAGCGAAGATTGCGCCGGAATCGTCTGCGCCCACAGCCACGCGAGGCGCCTCATGAACGAGATCGGGCACACCCCGGCCCTGGCAGGGGCCGCGGTGGAAGATTCTAGGGATTTAACGGGGGTTAACATCAGCGATCATAGCAGCAACACTCCTCGAAAGTCAACTCTATGCGCCGCCCTCGGACTCGCCAAGCGGGGGTTCTGCATATTTCCCGTCCACTACCCCACGAATGGCGAATGCTCGTGCGGAAACCGGGATTGCGCCTCAAAAGCGAAACACCCACTGACGGACCACGGGTGTTTAGACGCCAGCCAAGATGAAGCAACTATTCGGTCCTGGTTTGAGAAGTGGCCGTCGACGGGCCTCGCAATCGCAACCGGCTCACGGTCCGGTGTCGGAGTCATGGACATTGATGGTGAAGCGGGGGAGGAAGCCTTATCCGCGCTCGAAAAAACCTATGGCGCGCTTCCGACAACCCTCCAGGCGCAAACCGGGCGCGGTCGGCACGTCTATTTTGCGTTGCCGGCCGGGACGGACCTGCGGAACTCTGCCGGGGCGCTTGGTCCCCACCTTGATGTGCGGGGCGAGCGCGGATACGTCATTTGTCCACCGTCCGTTCATATCTCGGGCGCCCGCTACCGATGGACTCACCGCGTGAAGCCTGCGCTCTTGCCCCCCTGGTTGGCGGCATTACTCGCGGAGCCCGCTCGCCCACAGAGCGATTCGAGGAACACAGACCAGGTAATCAGCGAAGGGCAGCGAAACCAGCACCTTGCAAGTTTAGCGGGTTCGATGCGCAGGCGTGGAATGAGTCAGTCTGCAATCGAAAAAGCGCTGCTTGAGGAAAACAGGCTGCGCTGTGACCCGCCGTTGCCGGAATCTGAGGTGTGCCAGGTGGTGGCGAGTGTCGCAAGGTACAAACCTGTCCCGGCCAGTTCCCTGGGCTCGCCTAGCGAGGCCACGCAACCCACGAAGCCGCTGGGATTCTCGCTTGTTGGGCTCAGGGAACTGCTGGCGCGCCCCGAGACGCCGGTTGATTGGCTCTGGCAAGGCCGGTTGGCGGAGGGCACCGTCTCCGCCGTGGTTTCAAAACCCAAGGTCGGCAAATCGACCTTCGCAAGGAATCTCTGTCTTGCCATATCGCGTGGAGAGGAATTACTTGGACTGTCTACTAGAGGGGGCGCTTGCATCTACCTGGCCCTGGAAGAGCGCGTTGAGGATGTCACGGCAGACTTTCGAGCAATGGGCGCCACGGGGGGCGAGCAGATCCTTGTCCACGCGGACACAATCCCCGCCAGGGGGATCCTCGCCTTGATTGAACTTGTGCGAGAACGGAAGCCCGTCCTGGTAGTCATTGACCCACTGTTTCGGTTGGCTCACATCAAAGACGAAAAGGCATATGCCGAGACTTACGCAGCGCTGGGGCCGCTGATTGACGTGGCCAGGGACACAGGGGCCCACATCTTGGTGACCCACCACATGGGCAAGGGCATGGCGAAGGCAGACCCCATTGATTCCCCACTTGGTTCAACGGCCATCGGGGGCGCGGTTTCCAGCCTGGTCATCCTGAAACGCTCCGAAGCCTACCGAACCGTCCAGACCGTTCAACGGCTGGGGCAGGACATGCCAGAGACCGTCTTGACGTTCGATTCGGAAACCCGGCGACTGTCAGTCGGGGGAACCCGTTTCGAAGTGGACCGGCAAGAGTGTGGAGAGGCCATCTTGGAATTCCTGAAAGCCGCGGGAGAGGGCAAGACCGAACCGGAGATTGACGACCGGGTGGACGGCAAGACCACCCTCAAGCGAAAGGCTCTTCGAGATCTGGCTGAAAATGGCAGTGTGACGCGTGAGGGAAGCGGCAAAAGGGGCGCCCCCTACAAATACTCGTTTTCTTGTTCCCACTATATACCGGGAACAAGGGAACAAGAAACGCAAAAAGCGCCCGAGAGCCGCGAAAACACTGGGGGGAATCTTGTTCCCACTGTGGAGCAAAAATCGTTTCTTGTTCCCGAGACCGAAAAGACCCATTTCGAGGGGGAACCTGGAATGGCGGAGGTTGAGATATGAGTCTCGGAATAGTTGCCAAAATCGAGCGACTCGGCGGGCATGTCTTCTTGGAAGGCGACCGGCTGAAGGCGCGGCTCCCGGAGGGCCATCCTGACGCGAATGCCCTGGTTGAGGAGTTACGAACCCAGAAGGCGGAAGTTATTCGCCTGCTCCGGGGAAACGGGATTCCATCCCACACGGACCTGGGCGAGCCGGAGCGGTGTTGCGCTTGCCGGGGATTCCTCTTCTGGCTTTCCGTCCATGGGGTGAAAGTCTGTGCCGCTTGCCATCCCCCCGCGTCTCCGAATGTCGTGAGGGCCTGGCTCTGGGGCAATGGGCCGGAGAGGGTGCAGTGAACGCGAAGGGGAAGGGGACGCGCAACGAACACCGGAGCATGGCCCTCCTGGAGGCGGCCGGTTACGCTTGCACGCGCGCCGCGGCGAGCCTGGGGGCTTGGGACATCATCGGAATAGGCAGTACTGACATTGTGCTCTGCCAGGTAAAGACGCGCGATTTTCCCGGCGCCGAGGAGATGGAGGGCTTGCGGGAATTCCGCTGCCCGCCGAACTGCCGGAAACTGATTCACCGCTGGCGGGATCGGCAACTCCAGCCGGACACGAAAGAGATTCATGGAGGGGATTGATTTCATGGAATATGACCTCGTGAGATACAAGTACGGACGAGTGCATCGTTACACGGCATTCTGCCTTACCCCAAAATTAGCAGAACCGAGGGTTGTAACGATGGGTGGCAAAACCTTCAAGGTGTTCAACGAAGGCACTTCCTCGCGCTACGCAAAACATTTTGAGAGGCCGTCGAGCGCAATGGGCCACCTGGGTACTACCGGGCAGTCCGCGGACGATTTTGATTGGTCTTTGTTGCCGGGAACGGTGGAGCGCCACCCCGATGACATTTCGTCCATTTCTTGGGTCAGGGGAAAGCAGTCGAGTACTCCGGCCCCTGGCTTGATTTCACGGATCCGGATTGGCGGTATCATGAACATGCGGGTGGACTGAGGACCGAGGGAGAATCAAGAACTTGCGGAGCGGCCCGGCTTTAGAAGAACGGCAAACATGGATGCGAGACCGGCAGCCAGCGGTTGGTCCCGTAGCGGCGCCAGCAATTTCGCCGCAAGGATTCGCCGAGCCCCATTATACCGTTGCAAAAATTTCCCAGATGTGGCAATTAAGCCCTGATTCCGTGCGAAGGCTGTTTGAGCGCGAGCCCGGAGTGCTGGCCTTAGGGAGTGACCACTCAAAAGGCTGCAAGCGCCGATACACGACGCTTCGTGTGCCCGAGTCAGTTGTGGCGAGGGTACATCGGCGCCTTTGCACGGTGGGGGGGTGAGTGTGCTGACCATCTACCGGCGCCATCTCAAGAAGTGTGAACACCGAGACGAGGGCCGGAAATATCGCCGGTGTCATTGTCCGATTTGGGTTGACGGATTCTTGGGTGGGCAGGAGATCCGGAAGGTTCTCCGCGACCCTCGTGATCCCGCGGCCCGTGAGACTGTCTGTGATTGGCAGAAGGCCCAAGACATTGCGCGAGATTGGGAAGCAGAGAACGCCATAGACCAAACAACGGACTCGGGACCAGTCACGATCAAAGAAGCCCGCGAAAGTTTCGTGGTAGATGCGGAAGCCAGAAATCTCCGGGAGGGAACAGTTCGGAAGTATCGACTACTGTTCCGACAGTTGCAAGGGTTCGCAGATGCACAAGGCATTCGTTACCTCAAGGAGTTGGACACTGGTGCCCTCAGAAAGTTTCGTGCGTCCTGGCATGACCACAACCTTTCCGCGTTGAAGAAACTGGAGCGCCTTCGCTGTTTCTTTCGATTTGCGTGTGAAAACGGATGGGTGAGTGCGAATCCTGCGAAGAAATTACAGCGACCCATGGTGTCACAGCGCCCCACAATGCCGTTTACTCATACTGAAATGGTGGCAATCCTGGCGGCTTGCAACGGATGGGGCAAGAAACATCAGGGCGCATCGCGAGCACAGGAAAACTCTTGGCGAATTCGCGCTTTGGTCTTGCTGCTTCGCTACAGCGGCCTGCGAATTCAAGATGCGGTAACCCTTGCCCGAGACCGCATCACGGACGGGAAGTTGTTTTTATACACGGCCAAGACTGGGACGCCTGTTTGCCTGCCCCTACCGGGCTTCGTCATTGATGCCCTGGACAGAGCACCAACCTGCAAAAGGTATTTCTTCTGGACCGGGGACTCAAAGCCTGAAAGCGCGACGAAGAACTGGCAGAACAGCCTCAGAGAACTTTTCAGGCTCGCCGGGGTAGTAAAAGGCCACGCGCATCGTTTCAGGGATACCCTGGCGGTTGATATGCTCATGGCAGGCGTTCCAATTGAGCGCGTTTCAGTTGTGCTCGGGCACTCCAGCGTGCGAGTCACAGAGAAATATTACGCGCCCTGGATACGGGCCCGGCAGGCACAATTGGAAGATGACGTAAGGCGTACATGGCAAAGCGATCCCCTCTGGCTTACCGAGACGAAGGGTACACCTGAGGTACACGGAAAGATGGCGTTGGTTAACTAAATGGAATCAAACAAGATAGGTTGGCGGAGAGGGTGGGATTCGAACCCACGTGCCCGCTTTTGGCAGGCAAGACGCTTTCGAGGCGCCCCCGTTATGACCACTTCGGTACCTCTCCGCAAGGTATTGGACTGCCACTGGATCAGGCGGCAGTTCGCATGCATCCCCAGCCTGGCTTTGGGCCTGCTATTTCTTACCTCGTTTGCGCCGAAAGAATTCGCGCAACACAGCCGCGCACTCGTCGGCGAGCACTCCTGAGACGACCTCAGGCTGATGGTTCAACAGGGGATGGTCCAGGACGTTCAGGACTGAACCCCCTGCCCCTGCCTTGGGGTCCCATGCGCCGAACACCATGCGTTGCAGTCGCGCCTGCACCACAGCGCCAGCGCACATCGCGCAGGGCTCAATTGTAGCATACAGGTCACAGCCCTCCATCCGGTAGTTACCGAGCCTCTTGGCAGCCCGGCGCAGCGCCAGAATCTCCGCGTGCGCGGAAGGATCATGCAGATGGATGGAGCGATTGTGGGCGCGCGCCAGGACGTGTCCTCCCGAAACGAGTACGGCTCCCACGGGGACTTCCTCCTCACGGGCGGCGCGCTCCGCTTCTCGCAGCGCCATGCGCATAAAGCGCTCGTCCTCAGATGGCCGCGAGCCTCTCCCCTCCCCTTTTCGCATGTGTCTATCGTAACATGTCCACGGTCACCGCCCGAACAGGGTGCCGGCAAATGCGTGCCGGCGCCCGCCTGGCGACCTCACACGATCAGGAGGCCAGTGGTTTCACTCCCGCCAGCGTAGCGTGCGACCGTCACAACACTTTTCGTACCACCGGCCGGATCGCCAGTCGAACTCGATCGGCGCATGCGCCGAAAAGTCGACCCCGCAGATTTTCGGTTGCACCTCTGCGCGGAGTAGTGTAGTAATGGCTCACATCTATCGGACTACAGGAGAGATGATTGCAATGATCAACCGACGAGAATTCTTACGAAATACTGCTCTCGGCGCAACCACCGTCGCAGCCGCCGCGCGGATGCCGAGTGAGCTTCTTGCCAATCCCCTGGGCAAGCCAATCGGGCTGCAGCTTTACACGCTGCGCGATCAACTTCAGCATGACATGCTGGGGACGATCAAGCAGGTCGCGACGATTGGCTACAAGGAAGTGGAGATTTACGACCTCTACGGGAAAACGCCCGCGGAATTTGCCAAGATCCTGAAGGATAACGGGCTGGCGGCTCCCAGCGGGCACTACATGACCAAGCACTTGAAATCGAACTGGGAAAAGACCATCGAGGATGCCAAGATCATAGGATTGAAATACATGGTCAACGCCATCCTCGAGCCGGAGGAGCG
>PMYF01000674.1 GCA_003171295.1 Acidobacteriota bacterium
GATATTATGAATTCAAGAAATATTATTTGGGACATGGGTGGTTCTTTGACCCTCCGGAGGGCGTTGACTTCTATAACTGCTGGGGAATAACTTACGATGTTTCCTGGATTCATCTGCTCCAGCCGGAATTTGACCATGACTTCATCGTTAAAGCCCTGGCCCAATCGGCAGAGCTGACATCCCACCTCATCGGCCCGAAGGGAATTCCCATTATGGGCCGCAGCGTCTGTTATCGCACCGCCGTCCCCGTTCCGGTTATTGCCAGAACTCTGGTCGACGATGCGGCGGAAGTCCAGGGGCTGGGCCGCAGGGCCATGGACACTACCTGGCGTTACTTCGTTGCCCACGGCTGCCTTCGCAATGGTGCTCTCACGCAGGGGTATTTCAATAGCGACCCTCGTTTTGTAGATAGGTACACGGGAACAGGCAGCGCCCACTGGGGGTTGCGGTCGTTGGTGCTGGCATTTATGCATCCTCAGGGTGGCCCGTTTTGGACCACGGCTGAAAAACCCCTTCCGATTGAGGTGGCGGACTATCGCCTGGATCTTCCCGAACTGGGGTGGCAAGTGGAAGGGAACAGGGAATCCGGCGAGATTGTCATCCATATCCCGAGCAATTCCCGCCCGGTAATCGTTCCAGAGCCGTATTCCATCCTGAGGCGAATAGGGGAGAAGGTCCTCAGAAGGCCGCTACGACCACGCAACCATCCCATCAAGTATGAGTCTTCTGAGTACTCGTCCCTGAAGCCTTTCCCGGCCATCTTGCCCCCGAAAACCGCTTGACCAAGTCAAGGTAGTCTCGTGCATTGGTCTCTGCCGGGAGACGGCATGCAACTGCCGCAGCAAGTCCAGCGGGTTGTAGTTGGCTCGAACCTTCTGGCTCATGCCCATTCCCTGCGCACTCTACTTTCTACGTCCTGAGTCTTGCAGCAGGCGCCAGAACTCGGGTCTATGCCTGCTTGCCTTCCTCCTCCAGAAAGTGTATAGGATTCCCTCGAACATTGTACTTGGCCAGCCAAGCGGAGTGCGGGCTTCCCCGGGCTCTGGCGCCGCGCTCCGTTAAGGAGGACAACCTGTGCGTGGAACACCCCTGAAAACTGCCATCCTGGTCTTAGCTCTTGCTTCATTTGCCCTTAGCTGGCCGGGACAAGACGGAACGCTGCCACTATCTCCCGGAGCAGGTATCTTCCTCATGCTTTCGGACATCCACTTCGATCCATTTCCAGACCCCGCCATCATGGAGAGGCTTGGGGCCAACCTTCGCGCCGGATGCCAGGCCCCCGGCCCCCAGTCATTCTCGCAGTACAAAAGCGATACAAACTATACCCTCCTGAAATCGACCCTCGACTATGCGGCCGCAACCGCCGCAAAAGATCATCGTCGCTACGACTATGTCATCATCACCGGAGACTTTCTTGCGCACGAGTTTGACTCGCGCTATCAGCAATGCGTGGCGGGTGACGAAGAGGCTTACAGGAAGTTTGCGAGCGACACAATCATCTTCGTGAGCAACCTGGTCAGGGAAGCCTTTCCCGGAGTGCCGGTCTTCGCCGCGTTGGGAAACAACGACTCCGATCAGGGTGACTACGAAATGCCGAGTGGCCCTTTCCGGACGAGCGTAAGTCACAACTGGAGCGCCGGGTGGGGAAACCTCTCACTGCCGGCGCGCTCCAAGGCGACGAGGTCATTTGTGATGGCGGGATATTACGCCGTCCCCCACCCCACTGTACCGGGCACTGAGTTGATAATCCTGAATACCAACTTCTGGACATCTGCTGATACCCAAGCCTGCAGTGAAACCGATCCGGACCCAGGCGGGCAGTTTGGTTGGTTGGCAGAGGAGCTCGGAAAAGTGAAGCGCGCCAAGAGGACGGCAACTTTAATCATGCATATTCCTCCGGGCATTAACACGGCCGAATCAGTTGGCCCGGGCGAGCCTGCATTGCTTTGGACCGATCGGTGCACGGAAAAGTTCATGGCCGAAATGAATGACTTCCCCCGGGTAGTGCGCGAAATCTATGCCGGGCATATTCACCGGGACGATTTCCGCCTCTTGAAGGACAGGGCCGGAAAGCCACTGTGCCCGGTTCACATCGTGCCGGCCGTCAGTCCGGTTTACGGCAACAACCCGGCCGTCGAGATAGGCTGGTACGACAGAAGCAACGGGGAGCTGACCAATTACGCGCTCCTGTATCTCGACCTTGGAACCCAGAACCCTATCTGGGCAACTGAGTATGTCTTCGCCCAAGCGTATGGATACCCACGGCTCAGCCACACCGTCTTAGAGGACCTGAGTCGAAGGATTCACGCCGGCAATCCAAGTTCTGGAGTGGGCAAACAATACTCGAGCTACTATGCGGCAGGAGCTAAATCCTCCTTGACCCCGGAGAAGTGGGGAAAATATGCTTGCGCTCAAACGGAGACGACCATTTCCTCTTTCGGAAAGTGCGCAAATGCTGCGGCAGCCCAGGAACATTAATCGAATGTTGAGGCCAATTGACGCGGCGAAGTGAGGCATGCGGACTCACCCCGCTCGCTGGTGCCAAGCCCTGAAGCGCTACGGAGGAAGTGGGTCAGGGCCGCAGTGGCCGGCACAAATCTGGAGATAGGGAGCGGTTCATGAAAAGGCGAGCATTCCTTCAAGGCTCGGCGAAGGCAGCAGGCACGCTCATTGCCGGTTTGGAACTTGCAGGCTCTCGGGCCCGGCCGGAAGACTCCCGCGTGCTCTCATCGCCGGCGGGAAAACCCGGCCGCCTGGTGGAAGTGTCGGGCACAAGCTACGAGGCGCCGGATTCCCTGACCGGAGTGAAGGTTACTGTGACTCTCGGTAAGTTCCTCATGTCTCAGGCCGCGGTTACCCAGCACGAGTTCGAGGAAATGACGGGTTACAACCCTTCGTTCCACCGGGGGGCGGACCTGCCGGTCGAGAACCTAAGCTGGTGGGAGGCCATTCGCTATTGCAACCTGCGTAGCGCCAGGGAGAACCTGGAGCCTTGTTACAATCTCATAACCGGCTCCTGCGATCTCGGCAAGAACGGGTATCGCCTGCCCACCGACGCCGAGTGGACCCATGCCGCAGGCCCTTNNCAAGATCTAAAGGCCTCGGGTACAAAGCCGGTCGGCACTTACCCTCCCAATCAGTACAACCTCTACGACATGCTGGGCAATGTTTGGGAATGGTGCAATGACTATTTCAACCCGCTGACTGCGCCGCAAGCTTCTTACAATCCCGCGGGTCCGGAACGAGGGCTGGCTCGGATGATTCGCGGCGGCTCATTCATCAGCACCACTTCCGAATGGGGGCGTGGTTATCGCTCCTGTATGGAACCCGGCTACAAGAGTCGCTTCACGGGGTTCCGAGTTTGCCGCACCGCGGAGCCCACGGCAGTGCTGTCCGCGGCGCATCGAGACCCCAAGTGGTTTGAGCCCTATAACCAGCCACCGCCGGGCTACGAAGGTTCCCTCGGGCCTTTGTCACCTCTGTTCGCGGGTACAATCCAGGTGGCGGAGTGGGAGACCCGCCGCCGCGCCATCCAGGCGAAATGGCTGAAGTTGCTGGGCGCGATGGAAATAGACGCGTCGGCGCCGCAGACTCAGCTTGTGGAGACCGTAACGGATCAGAACTACACGGCGAAGCTGCTGTACCTGCAAGTCGAGCCGGACTGGTGGGAGAAGATTCTGGTGATGATGCCGTCCCCGGCCCAGACCCGGCCGCGCCCCGCCGTCATCGTCCCCTTCTACGACGTCGATGACCCAGCCGGCCGCAATTTAGCGGGGCGCGCCTTCTCGCGTTCGGGAGTCGAGGCGTTCGCCTATATGGCGGTGCAGAAGGGATACATCGCCGTGGCGATGCGGTGGTACGGCGAAAGCTACGGCGAGTCGTACAGCGAGGCGGTGGCGAATCTGAAGCTGCGGCACCCCCGCTGCACGGGCCTCGGCAAGTGGGTCTGGGATGCGCACCGTCTGCTCGACTATCTCGACACCTTGCCGGAAGTCGATCACCAGCAGATCGGAATTGTCGGTCACTCGCTGGGGGGGAAGATGGCCCTGTATGCCGGGGCATTCGAGGAGCGCATCACGGCCGTGGTTTCGAACGAGCTGGGCATTGGACTGAGTGACTCGAATTACCAGGACTATTGGTACCTAGGTGACTTCATGCAGGGCGCGGACAAGTCTACGGACCAGCATGAATTGATCGGGCTGATTGCGCCGCGAGCATTTCTCTTGATTGGCGGCGATCAATACGACACGGCGAAGAGTTGGTATTACATCAACGCCGCCCGGCAGGTCTATAACCTGTACGGCAAGCCCTCAAATATCGGCTATTTCAATCACCATAAAGGGCACACGCCGACCCCGGAAGCGGATTGGCGCTCGATGGAATGGTTGGCACACTTCCTGGGGCCAGCATAAAAAGGCGCGTTTGACATTGACCCGGATTTCTCACCGGACCGAGTCAATTTCTTCGGGCCGCCGGAAGGGCGGAGCTTCAGAGTCTGTGGGATAACTCGGGGGGGCTGCTTTTCGTAGCGACGCCCTTCAGGGCGGCATCATCGATTCGCAGACTCGACCGTCTAAACAGGCTGCCAAAAAACATGTAGCGGCGACTTTACGTCGCCAGCGCCGGATGGGTTCCATTGCCGTTGTGGCGATATAAGATCGCCGCTACGCCGTCCATCAGGGGTTTTTCCGCAGCATGTAAAGGCGGCCTCTACGAGAGCCAGCAAACGCCCGCTGGCCTGCGGTTCACGTCCCCTGCCACAAGATCAGGGACCAATCTTTGCCTTCGGCCGCGACGGCAGCAATGTAGCCTTCGCCCGGAGCCAGGGCGCGGAGTGACCAGCGCGCGGCCTGGGGGGAGTCACCGCCAATGGTCAGCAAATCAATTGTTGGGCAGGGAGCGAGCGAAACCGTAAAGCTATTGAGCGGCAGGCTTAGCCCTTGACCTCGCGCTTTGACGTAAGCTTCCTTGCGCGTCCAGCAGCGGAAGAATGCCTCGGTTCGAGCCGTCTCCGGAAGCGCGCGGAGCGCCGCAACCTCTTGGGGCGCAAAGAAGCGCGCTGCCATATGAGCATCGGCGCGGTAAGGGAGGACGTACTCCACGTCGATGCCAACTTCGCGACACTGGGCGAAGGCGAGGAGAGCCAGTTGGTGGGAATGAGAAACGTTGAAGCGCAGATCCGCCGGGCTGCTGTCAGGTTCTAGAGCGGGTTTGCCGTGGGCATTCGAGAGGAATCTTAAGTCACGAGGGGGCGTTCCCAGGTACCGGGCCAGTATAGCCCGCAGGCTGCCCCGCGCGATGATGTAACGATCTCGATCTTGGAGGGAATAGAATTGCTCCGACCTGGCCTGCTCGTCTGCCGAGACTGTTTCGCACGAACGCCGAAGCGCATCTGAATCCGCATCCAGATCAACCCGCCAGACGTGCACCTCGTCAGGGCGTAATTGGATGGGATCACGCGCATTTTGCCAGAGGGGGTTCGCAGCGGTCATGGGTGGATTTGCCTTGGGCATCCGCCCGGTAGGCGCGCAGGTAATTTCCAATATGCTCGGCCACTACGCCGATCTGCTCGGTCCGGCAGGTTTCGTGATCCGCCGGGAGGTCATGAACTTTCAACTGGGAGGCCAGTTTGCTCCAACCGGCAGTCCGGTCCGTGGGATAATCCCGGTCCAGCAATTTGGTGCGCAGCAGGACCAGGCGCCCGGGGAAGGGCTCCGGCTGATAGTTCACCATGACACCGGCGAACCGTAGTTCCCGGAGGGACTGCTGGATTTGCTCGGGAGTCGGCCCGGGAGCGCCCGGCTCCCGACGTGAACCTGCGAGCAGGCGCACCAGTTCTTTCCTCACCGTCTGCGTATGGAAAGCGTGGAGTGCCCCCAGCCCCTTATGGGCAGCGCCCCGGGCGTGGAGCACATACCTCCGCAGCGTCCAATAGGCGCGAGTTTGACCGTCAGCATCAAGCCGGGCCAGCCAGCCAGCGCAGCGGATGAGGGCCTTCAGCCACCCCATGTAACGGGGGAACGCGGTATCCAGCAGAATCACCAAGCCCACCGCTAAGCCTCGCCGCTCCATTTGCTGCGCCATCTCGTAGGCGACGAGCCCGCCAAAGCAGAAGCCGCCCAACAGATAGGGGCCGCGTGGCTGCAACGCAACCAGATGCCGGACGTTCTCTGCCGCCATCGCTTCCACGGTAGGCAACAAGGGGTCGCCATCAAATCCACTGGGCATCACTCCATAAAACGGTTGCTCATCTCCCAACAGGCGAGCCAGCTTCCGACAGTAAAGTCCCCCCATCCAATCCCCATGGTGGAAAAAGAAGGGTGGCAACGAACCGCCAGGCTGCACAAGGACGATGGCTGAGCGGACCTCCCGGCGGCTCTCAGTTCGAAGGCACTCGACCAGGTGTTTAATGGTTGCCTCTTGAAACAAGGCCGAGAGTGGGAGTCGCCGGCAACAGGCATCCTCGATCCGGTCCATCATCCGCACCGCGAGCAGTGAGTGCCCGCCCAAATCGAAGAAGTCGTGCTCGATCCCAATTGGCCGCACGTTGAGCATCTCTTCCCAGATTTTCGCTAACTGCCATTCCAGGCCGTCCCGGGGCTTAACGTAGCAGGTTTCCAGCCTGGCTTGCCCGCCAGCCGCCGGCAGCGCCCCTCGGTCCACTTTGCCGTTCGGGGTCAGCGGCAGCGCTTCCAGGGGCACGACGCTGGAGGGAATCATATAATCGGGCAGTTTTGCTTTCAGATAATCGCGCCACGCCTTCGGGCTCGGGCAGCTTGTGGAGGTGCGAGGCGCGACGTAGGCCACCAGGCGTTTCTCGCCCGGACTCTCTTCACGCACCACCACGGCCGCCGCCGATACCGCCGGATGCTGCGTCAAGACCGTTTCGATTTCCTCCATTTCGACCCGGAACCCGCGGATCTTAACCTGCTGGTCGTCGCGTCCGAGAAACTGCAGGTTCCCGTCCGGCAAATACCTCACCCGATCGCCCGTCTTGTAAAGCCGAGCCTCGGACTGAGCGCAGAAGGCGTCCACAACGAAGCGTTTGGCTGTAAGCTCCGGACGATTGCAGTAGCCACGCGCCAGCCCTTCTCCTCCCACATAGAGATCGCCGGCTACACCGATCGGCACAGGTTGGAGTTGTGCGTCCAGCACGTAGCACCGCGCGTTGTCAATGGGGCGGCCGAGAGAGACCGTCCCCTGGCTGTCCGGAGCGGGGTAGGCAACGTGGGCGGTGACGTCTCCCGAGACTTCGGTTGATCCGTACAGGTTGAGAAGCGTGACGTTCGGCATCGCCGCGTAAAACCGCCTGCACAGGTCGGGCAGGAGCGCCTCACCGCTCGAGACCCACAGCTTCAACAACGGCAGGCGGATCCCGAGATCGGGGTAAGTGTCCAGAACAGCACGCAGCAATGACGGTACCGTCACGATGCGGGTAACCGCATGAGACGCGAGCGTGCGAACCAGTTCGGCCGGGTCGCGGACGATCTGGTCAGAGATCATGGCGCTGGGGATCCCCCGCAACAGCGGCCCAAAAACTTCCCAGATGCTATCGACGAAATTGAGCGAGGTTTTCTGGCAACACACTTCACCGGACTCGAAGGGGAAATTCTTCCACATCCAGGCAAAGCGGTTGACCGCGCCCCGGTGAAGGCCTAGCACCCCCTTGGGCACACCCGCGGAACCTGACGTGTAGAGCCCGTAGGCGACGCTTGCCGGCCCCGCCGCACTCGGCAGGTTATCACCCTCCTGCGCTTCGATCAGGCGGTGGTCCGAGTCCAGACAAACCACTCGCGCCCCCTTTCCGCGTGCAATCTGCAACCATTTCCGCCGGGAAACCACGAGGGAAATCTGCGCATCGGCGATCATGAACGCCAGGCGGTCGCGTGGGTAGGCGGGGTCGAGGGGAACGAACGCGGCGCCCGCTTTGAGGGCCCCCAGCAACCCCACGACGGCTTCCGGCGACCGTTCAAGGCACACTCCCACGAACGATTCCGGTTCCGCCCCCTGGCTCCGCAGACAACGCGCGACTTGATTGGCGCGGCGGTTTAGATCACGATAGCTCACCTTTCCGCTCTCGCCGAAGAACGCGGTGGCCTCGGGGGTTCGCTCTGCCTGGGCCTCGAACAGTTCGTGAATGGCGGCATCGCGCGGGTAATCGGCTTCGGTGCGGTTCCACTCGACGAGGATCTGATGTCGCTCCGCGGATGTCAGAAGGGGAAGCGATGCCAGGCAATGGTCGGGCTCAGCGACGATGCCCTCCAGCAGCGTCCGGTAGTGGCCGGCCATCCTCTCCATCGTGTCGTGATCGAACAGGTCTGTGTTATAGGCGAAGGAGCACTTCAACTGCCGGTCCGCCGGCACGATTTCGACCGTCAGGTCGTAGGCCGCCACGGGCCATTCGAACTCAAACTCTTCCACGCGCAGTCCGGGGACTTCGCTCCCAGGCTCGGGCAGGTTCTCCAGGTTAAACATCACCTGGAAAAGCGGCGTGGTGCTCAGGTCGCGTTCGGGCCGCAGCGCTTCTACCAGCTTTTCAAAGGATAAATCCTGGTGGCTGTATGCGCCGCGGCAGGTCTCGCGCACTCGCGCCAGCAGTTCACGAAACGTGGGGTTCCCTGCCAAGTCCGCACGCAGCACCAGGATATTGATGAAGATTCCGATCAGTTTTTCGGTCTCGACCCAGTTGCGGCCTGCCACCGGCGTTCCTACCGCGATATCCTCCAAACCCGTGTAACGGGCGAGCAGCGCCTGGAAAGCCGTGAGCAGCACCATGAACAGCGTGGCATTCTCACGGCGGCTCAGCGCTTTGAGGGAGTCGGTGAGGGGCTCCGTCAAGCAAATCTGGATGCACCCGCCGCGGTGCGATTGGACGCTCGGGCGTGGCCGGTCCGTGGGCAGGTCAACGGGGACACAGCCGCGCAATTGTTGTTTCCAGTATAGAAGCTGGCGCTCGAGCAGTTCACCGGCCATCCGCTGGCGCTGCCAGTGGGCGAAGTCCGCGTATTGGATGGGGAGCTCCGGGAGCAGCGGCGACGTCCCGGCCCGAAACTCCCGGTAGAGGCTCGCGAGTTCGTCCCTGAACACCCGCGCGGACCACCCGTCGAAAACAATGTGATGGAAAACCAGGAGGAGGACGTGCTCCTCGCTGCCGAGGCGCAGCAGCGTGGCCCGCAGCACGGGGTCATGCGCAAGGTCGAACGGCCGCAGGGCTTCTTCCGTCGCCAGACGCCGCGCCTGTGCCGCGCGTTCGAGGGGATTTGGTTCGGACAGCTCGATGACGCGCAGGTCCAGAACCAGTTCAGGGGAAATAATCTGTTGTGATTGGCCGTCGCGCGCCGTGAATCGAGTTCGCAGAACTTCGTGGCGAGCCGTAAGGGATTGCAGCGCCTGCCGCAAGGCTGACTCGTCCAGTGGCCCCGTGAGTTGCAGCGCCAGCGGGCGATTATAGACGGGATTATTGGGCTCCAACTGCTCGAGCAGCCAGAGTCTCTCCTGCGTGAAGGAAAGCGGAGGTGAGCCGCGGTCCGCCAGCCGCGGAATGCCCCGGGCAGGGCGGCGGGCTCGCAGCCTTTCCCGCCAACTCGCGTCACCCGGTGCGGATTGCCGTTGCGGTGTGTTCTCAGCGTCGCTCGACATGGTGTCAGTGTCTTTCACCGCGACTTCGCTCGCGTCCGCTGATTTGAAAAGGGCCGCTGGTTTCGTGGGGGCTCACGCCTTCGTCCTGTCATAGCAGCTTGTTGCCCAGGACCAGAGCTTGGCCCGCGATCGTCGGCGCGTCCAGAAAGTCGAGTAAAGTCAGGTCCACATCCAACTGCTGGCACACCCGGGCGACGATCCGCGCGGCGAGGAGCGAATCTCCGCCCAAGTCGAGAAAGCGCTGATGGATGCCTACGGAGGGGATTCGCAATACTTCGCGCCACGTCTCGGCCAGGAATTCCTCAACCGGGTCGCGCGGACCTGCGCACTCGTCTGGTGCCTCGGCGGCGGGCGCATATTCCTCCATCAAGCCCAACTTTTCAGCCAACCCGATTCGTTGCGGTTTGCCCGTCGGCCCCAGCGGCAGAGCACTCACCGTGATGACGCGGCGGGGCACCTTGAAGTAGGCCAGGCGAGCCGCCACGGACTGCCGAAGCTGCTTTTCCGTGACACTCGCATCGCGCACGACGACCGCTGCCGCAACCTCCTGTCCCAGCGTCTTGTCAGGCATGGCGAAGACCAAAGCCTGGGCAACGGCAGGGTGCTGCAACAGAACCTCTTCCACCTCGCGCGGCGCCACCTTCTCGCCCCCGCGGTTGATGATCTCCTTGATGCGGCCCTCGATGAAAAGATAGCCGTCGGCATCCAGGTGGCCCAGGTCTCCCGTTCGGAACCAGCCGTCGGCAAAAGCTTGGCCCCCCACCTGGTGGGCGTAGCCGTGCATGACGTTCGGCCCCCGCACGACGATTTCGCCCCCAGCGCCCTGCCCAAGCAACCGCTCGCCGCCTGCTTCCATGATGCCAATTTCCGTTACCGTGGGCACACCCACGGAGCCCGGCTTGCGGACTCTGGGGGGAAGCGGGTTCGAGGAGATTTGGTGGGAAGCCTCGGTCATCCCGTAAGCCTCGATCACCGGCACGCCGAATTGAGCTTCGAGCTCCGCCATTACCGTTGGGGAAAGTGGAGAAGAACAAGAACGGATGAATCGCAGGCTAGCCCGATCGAGCGCTTGCCGGTTCTCGCCCGCGCGCGCTAGAATCGCCCGATGCATGGTCGGCACGGCGGTATACCAAGTCGGCTGGAAAGCAGCCACCCAGTCAAAGAAGCGGGGGGCATCAAAACCGGGCGTCGCGACCACGCTTGCTCCGGCGGCGAGGGAAGCGAGGGCCGCGGCCACCAGGCCGTGAATGTGGAACAACGGCATGATGTTCAGGCACCGGTCGGACGGACCCAATGCCAGCGCCTGGCCGATGTGGCCGGCAGAGGCGCAAAGGTTCTGATGGCTAAGTGGAACCATCTTCGGCCGCGACGTGGTGCCGGAAGTGTGCAGCACCAAGGCGATGTCCTCTCCTTCGGCGATGCTGGAAGGAGCGCCTGAGGCGGCGCTGGTTCCCGGCAAGTCGAAAAGCCCTGCCGGACCATCCAATTTTGGAACAATCTCAATCACAGGAATTCCGCGGGCTTGGGCTACCGCCACAACCGGCGAGCGCGCTCCGGCCTGCACTACCAACCCCTTGGCATCCAGGTCCGACAGATAGAAATCAAATTCCGAGGCGCCGTAAGCCGGATTGAGCGGGGCTGCCGTGGCGCCACAAGCAATCGAGAGAAAGGCCACCAACATCTCCGGTCCATTCGGAAGGACAATCGCCACCTTGTCGTTCCGGTGGATGCCCAGCGCGCCAAGGTGAGGCACAGCCTCTTGGACGTGCGCGAGCAGTCGCCCGAAGGTCAGCGGAGCGCGGTCCGGGGCCAGGATGGCAATCGAATCAGGCGAGATTTCAGCTCGGTCTTCGAGCCGTCGGTAGATAGATGAGATCGTCACAGCAATGTATGAAGGCTTGAAAGGATAGTTCAGGGCTTCAAGCGCTTAGGGAACAAGAAAGCCTATGTCGAATTCGTCTATATCGCAAGCCCAAAAGGGGGACTCCGATAACAATTCTGCATCAGAACACATCTCGGCGGCCCGGCCTCGAAAACCCGCGCCAGGCGGCGGTAAACGCGGATCGAACCCCGGGAACCCATGGCATTTGATAGCTGACCAAGAAGCAGTCGGGGAAAGTCTTGCTAGGGCTGATTCAGCGCCGCGATCTGTTTTGGCAGGTTGTAACCCTCCAGCCGAAGCGCGGGCGGCTGGCCGCCCAGGTCAGCCGTTTTGAATCGCACTTCGAGAGTGCGCGACTCCTTGGGAAACAGCGTCACGTAATTGTCGTCGTAGAGAACGGGCAGGACCTCTTCTCCATCGTTTCCCTTCGTCACTTCCGCACGCAAGAAGAACGCCACGCAATCGGAGGAGTTCCGCAGCGTGATGGCCGCGGTGGTCTCTTCACCCGCGGTCACGACTTGTCCGGTCATGATCACGTCCGCAGGTGGCAAGGAGTGCAAGGCCGTGAAATCCGCCCAACTCTTCTGGGTCAGATTGAACGCCTTGTCGTTGCCGGGATCACCCAGGTCGTCATCGGTGGTGGATTGCCAGTAGAGATTGTCGGCCAGCAGCTTGCCTGCGGCGTCGCGGAGTTGGCAGCGCACAAAGTAGGCGGAACTCAGGCCGGGCACCCGGGGAATGCTTAGAGCCGGTGCGGAGGTGTTGGGTCCAATGCTGAAGTCCGGAAGCTCCCGCGAGAATTTCTCGGTGGCGTCAAGATTATAGAACTTTATCAAGACCTTCAGGCGGTGACGGGGTTCCAGGGTTTGGTTGACGACATAGATCTGTGCCGTCTGCCGGTCGCCTGTGGCGTAGTAATCAAACACCACATTAAGCGGCCGCAAGCCCTGCTTCGCTCCGTAATAGGCGCCGCCGGGCTTCAGGTAGAAATCAAACAGGTGACCAAAGAACGAAGGCCACTGGTTATTCAGCATCCAGTAAACTGTCATCTTGTGGTTCGCCCAATGCGTGCTGAAGTCCTCAAATTGCGCGCGAGTATTCTCGTAATGTGCCACCTGGGCCTTCCTGGCGAAGTCGGCCACATTGGCGGACGGCCCGTAACGCTTCTCCACCGCCCGGATGGTGTTTCCGAGCATGGCGTTGCCGGGATCACCGCCCGCGTGGTAATACCAGTATTCGTTTATCGGCCATAGTTTATCTTCAGGTATAAACTTCTTAAGGCTTTCCAGGGGAGGAACATGCTCGTTGTCGCCCTGCTCGACATCGGAGCCGCGGGGCGCGGGGTAGCGCTCGTCGAACCAGTAGGAAGGCGGCCGCCAGGAATACGGGCCCGCCATGTGGATGCCATCCCAGAGCGTATGGCCCTGTTGGTCTTTCTGGAAGTGAGCAACCGTGTCGACCACCACATTCTGCCAGTGCAGCTCCTTCAGAATCTGGTGGTAGTCGTTACGAACCGACTCGGGCGGCAGGCCGTCACTGGCGTCCGCCCAGATGAAGGCGGAGGCGTGATGCCGCAGGTTGAGGACTTGTGCCCGCTGGCTGGCGCGCGCCACCCCGTGATCTTCCGCGTTCCACTGGTCCCAGGCTTCCCACTGGGCACAGCACATCCATCCCTGCATAACCGGCACGCCTTCACGGTCCGCCAGGTCGAGCATGGTTTCGTCAGCCAGTTTCGCCTCCCAGCGAAGCATATTCAGGCCCAGATCTTTCACATAGCTGATGATGGCGCGATCGTGGTCCGGGTCATTCCGGAAGAGCAGGTCGGGCGTGTAATCGGCGCCGCGAATCTGAAAATCCTTTCCGTTAACCCGCAAATAGAAATTGCCGCCGGTGCCGATCTTGGGAAACTGATTATCCGTATCGCGGTGCTGCGTGATCTTGCGAATTCCGAAGTTGATGGTCTGGGCGTCAGACACTTGCCCGTCCAGCTTGAACTCCAGCTTGAGTTGATAGAGGCTGGCCGGCCCCCACTGGTAAGGCCACCAAAGGTCCGGATCCGCGACGCTCAGTGCGGGATAGCCGCCGGGCGCAAAGGTGATTTCCTTCGTTTCACTCCCGGCGAGGGTCACGTCCTGCTGGAACGCCAGGGTAGGCTTGCCGGGCCGCGAGATCTCGCCCCGCAGCGTTCCCGACACCGGGCCGGGGCTGCCGTTATTGAGGTCGCAATAGACCGTGAGCGCGGCAGGTGCGAGAGCGGGCAAAGGAAGGTCGCTGGCCACGTAGGGATTGCGGATGGCCACTTTGCCGGTGGCGCGCAGGAAGACCTTCTTCCACACCCCGGCATTGCGGTCGGGGACGAAGGAAATCTCCAGGTGCTTCGCGGGGTCGCGGTAGCCGAAATACTTGAAGTTGATCCAATCCAGCCACGCTTCGCCCAGTTCCACGCCATTGACGCCCTGAAGTTTCTGCTCGGGAGTAATCTTCACGGCCAGGGCGTTGACCTCCCCGGGCCGGATGGTCCCGGAAACATCGAACTCAAAACTGTTGTACATCCCCACCACTTTCGTGTGGTCGGCGATCAGGTGCCCGTTCAGCCAGATGTCCGCGCGGTAGTTAATGCCATTGAAAACGAGCGTGTAGATATCCCTTCCGGCGGGAGCGGTGAACGTCGTCCGGTACCACCAGTCTTGCTTGTAGAGGTCCTCGGGCACGGTCTTGGTAAGATTCATGCCGAAGTAGAGGTTGGGATACACACCGTTTTCCTCGAGAGCTTCAAGCACCGTGGCCGGCATGCGGCGGATGGTGTGCCATGCGGAATCGTCAAAGGTGAATTGCGAAATACCTGCGCCGTCGGCCGCCACATCGCGGGCAGCCATCATCCGCCAGCCTTGCTGAAGCTCCGTACTATTCCCCTCCGCCGCAGCGAGGGTGACACTCGAGACGGCAAAAATCAGCACGCCACAGAGCGCCAGAGCCAGCCAGTGAATTCGCATTGCAGAAGTCTTCATCGCTCCATCCTTTTCGTCCATCCTTTTCGTACCGCCAAAGCGGGAATCAAGCACAACTGAGCAGAGCGTCGGCGACACGCACGGCGGGAAGGATTGCCGCCGGGTCATGCACGCGCACGATGTGCGCGCCGCCCAGGATGGCCGCGACCACGGCCGCGGCGTCTCCGATTGCGAGCGGGGCGGACTTCATCAGGGGTGGAAGGGTCGCCGCGCCGGCCTGCTCAACCACCTGCCGGAAAATGGCTCCGCGTTGCTTCCCTTGCCGGATGCGTGGGTGCGCGTGGCCATGCGCCCCTGCACGTGTGGGATCAAGCCCTTCGCCCGCCACGATGGCCTGCACAAACGATTTGCGCGAACTGCCCACGAGGAGGGGAAGACGGAAGCGCCGGAGTTTCTCGAGGCCGGCGAGGATTTCATAGCTCTGCCGGCGCGATTTGCCGAAGCCCAGGCCGGGATCCAGGATGATTTGCGAGGGGCTCATCCCAGCCGCGATCGCGCACCGAAGAGATGTTTCCAGGCCTCGCGTGAGCGCGCGCCAGATGTCCTGCGCGAAGGGTTTCCCCTGCATCGTTTCGGGGCGGCCGCGCAGGTGCATCAGGATGAGGGGGGCCTGATAGCGCCGCGCGACCTCCGCCAGGCGCGGGTCGAAGCGCAGTCCGCTGACATCATTCACAATGTTCGCGCCGGCGCGCAGCGCTTCCTCAGCCACCTCGGCTTTGGTGGAGTCAATGGAGATGGGAACGGAGCCCAGCTTCCGCCGCAGGCCCCGGATGACGGGCAGCACGCGCCGCAATTCTTCTTCTGCAGAAACCGGCTGCGAACCGGGCCGCGTGGTTTCACCGCCCACGTCAATCCAGTCGGCTCCCTCGCGAACCAGTTGCAATCCGCGCTGGAGGGCGCGCTCGGGCGCAAAGTAGAGCCCACCATCCGAGAAAGAGTCCGGAGTCACGTTAAGCACACCCATGATGAGGGTGCGCTCACCCAACGTGACCTTGCGGCCACCAACTTCGAGGTCAAAAGTGCAACGAGGAGTCATGAAACCAGTCAGAAACTCCGACCCTGGGCTTTCGCCCTGGTCCGAGTCCCTCCGCTTTACCGTCCGAACAATCCCGCATACGCAAGCGCCCCCGCCACGCCCCCAACGACGGGCCCCAGGACAGGGACCCAGGAATAACTCCAATCGGAATTACCTTTGCCCGCGATGGGGAGCAGCGCGTGTGCGAGGCGCGGCCCCAGGTCACGCACTGGATTGATCGCGTAGCCAGTGGGCGCGCCCAGTGACAGCCCAATCGACCAGACGAGAAATCCTACCAGAAGTGGCGCGAGGCCGCTTTGAGCCGGAGCGGCGTTGGCCAGGATCGCGAGCACACCAAACATCAGGACGAAGGTGCCGATGATTTCGGTGAGTAGATTTTTGGGGAGGTGACGGATGGCCGGTATGGTGCAGAAGACTCCGAGCTTCGCGCTCTGGTCTTCCGTCACGGGCCAGTGAGCAAGATAGGCGAGCCATACGATGACCGCTCCCAAAAAGGCTCCCAGGAATTGTGCCGCGATATAACGTGGCACAGCGTTCCAGGGAAACCGGCCGATTGCCGCGAGGCCCAGGGTGATGGCGGGATTCAAGTGTGCGCCGCTGATGCGGCCCACCGCGTAGACGGCCACCGCCACCCCCAATGCCCATCCCGTGGTAATGACCATCCAGCCGGAGTTCTGAGCCTTGGATTTGTTCAGCACTACGGCGGCGACGACTCCATCGCCCAACAAGACGAGCAGCAGGGTACCCACAAGCTCCGCCGCAAATGGACTCATCCGCTTCCTCCCAGACGTGCCTAGCGCTGCATCGAGACGGGCAAAGAGTATAGTTCGGCGGACGGGGAAATGCGCGGGAAAAGGAGCCAGCGCAAGAGCTGAACGGCCCCTCTTGGGCAAAATCAGAATTGGAAGAGCGAGCCGGCCGGCAGAACGATGCCGGGAAGGCGGGGAGTTTCGAAGGGGTCAACAATCCAGTCTTGCCCTACGCCAGGAGTCTGGCATGAGTATGTTTCGTACGGATCATCAGGGCTGGATTTTGGCAGCCGCGGGGATGAAAACCCACGAGCGCGCCTTCCTGCTTTGCCCAGCATGCATGCAATCACGCCGGCTGGGGGTGCTCGCGGGGTGGCATGCCGGACTGAACAGGTTGAGGCTTGAGCACCTGCGTGGTTTCTGGCGGCGCGGGCTTAAGCGGTGTCCGGCGGACAAATTCCGGCAGCGGCTTGCCTTGGATCAGGAGCTTCACTTCGCTGGCGTCCAGGACCTCGCGCACCAGCAACTCTTCCGAGATGCGCACCAGGGCTTCGCGATTCGTCGTGAGGATATCGTGCGCGCGCTGATAGGCGGAAGTGATGAATTTCTTCACTTCCTGGTCGATCTTAATCGCGGTGTCCTCGCTGAAGTCGCGCTGCGTGGCGATGTCCCGCCCCAGGAAAATTTCCTGCTGGTTCTTGCCGTAAGCGAGAGGCCCCAGGTCCGACATCCCCCATTCGCAGACCATGCGGCGCGCAATCTCGGTGGCCTGTTCGATGTCGTTGCCCGCCCCGGTGGTGATGTGGTTGAGGAAGATCTCTTCCGCGGCGCGGCCGCCCATCATGATGGCGAGCTGCGTCTCGAGATAATCGCGCGTGTAAGTGTGCTTGTCGTCGATCGGCAACTGCATGGTGACGCCCAGGGCCATGCCGCGCGGAATAATGGTGACCTTGTGGAGCGGGTCGGCGTTCGGAATCATGGAGGCGACGAAGGCGTGCCCGGCTTCGTGGAAGGCCGTGTTGCGCTTCTCCTCTTCAGAAAGAATCATCGACTTGCGCTCGGCGCCCATCAAGACTTTGTCTTTGGATGTCTCGAAGTCCATCATGGTCACGGTCTTGCGATTCTGGCGGGCCGCGAGCAGCGCCCCTTCGTTCACCAGATTCGCCAGATCGGCGCCCGAAAAGCCTGGGGTGCCGCGCGCGAGCACGGAGATGTCAACGTCCTCGGCCAGCGGAATCTTCTTGGTGTGGACCTTCAGGATGGCTTCGCGCCCGCCCACATCGGGCCGCGGGACTACCACGCGCCGGTCGAAACGGCCGGGCCGCAGCAGCGCGGGGTCAAGCACATCGGGCCGGTTGGTGGCGGCAATCAGGATGACGCCTTCGTTTGACTCGAAGCCGTCCATTTCCACCAGCAACTGGTTCAGCGTCTGTTCGCGCTCATCATGGCCGCCGCCCAGGCCCGCGCCGCGGTGACGGCCGACGGCGTCGATTTCATCGATGAA
>PMYF01000231.1 GCA_003171295.1 Acidobacteriota bacterium
TCCCCACCAAGAACGCCAGCAGCATCGCTGAGGCCAAAGCGTACGCTTTCAGGCGTCGGGACCGGACCATCTGGGCTAAGAGCCCCCCAAGCGTCAGATAGACGATCGCGGAAAGCATGGAATGACCGCTTGGAAAGCTGGCGAAACTGACCACGTCAAGGTGAGGAACCAGGTCCGGCCGGCCGCGGTCAAAGACGCCCTTCAAGAGGTAACACAGAAACGCCCCAGTGGATGGGGCAAGAATAGCGAACTCCGCCGCTCGCCTCCTGCGCAACAGGATGAGGAATCCAGCAAACAGAAAAACGACCAGAATCAAGACGGCCATGCTGCCTATTGCGCTGAGGTCGCGCGCAGCCTCCCCGACCCATGGCGGGCCAATAACTCGTCCGGGGTCATCCGCTTGACGGAACCACAGAAGCACTCGTTGATCGAGTACTTTCGTCTCGCCCTCACGCATCTCGTCGGCAATTGCGGCGAAGGATAATACGCCTCCCACCACACCCAAAGCCGACAGCAAGACAAGCGCCTCCGTCCGCCGGAGATACGCCATAGATATCTTGACTGCCCGTGCTATGCGACGTGGCTTGTATTGTTTTGCCATGGCACGCTCCTCTACGGGCGGATCGGCTTGCCCCTGCGGAATACCTTCAGGCACTCGAACCACAGAATGCTCACCGCGCCGGCCGACAGGCAGATCGCCAGGTCGATCAGCCTTACGCTCGCCATGTCTTCTTAAACGTGCATGCTCGTGGTTCTATTGCCAGTAGCTGGTCAACCCTGGAAGCAGCCTTCGCTCCCACGATTTAACCTGGGGCATCCTGGCGGTTCTGGGACGGCTCGGGGCACCGGCGTGGAGGGTAACATAATTCTTCTTCTTTCCGCGCAAAAAAGAAGGGCGACCCGCTTAAGGAGTCGCCCGTCCACCGCTAGCAGGTGGACGGTGACCTCGTTCCGCTGTTCGCCCGATTCCGCCAGGGCGCGGGACGCCGTGAATTCGCTTGTTAAAACGCCAAGGTCCGGTAGAATCGGGAACATCGCTGGCGGCGGTCGTCAGCGGGAGGGCATCTGGGAAATGCCAGATAATGATCCCAGTTGGCCTATGGCGGTCATGGGCTGGAAGCCAACCAGGAAATCTCGGGTTATATGGGAAATGTCGGTCAACGTGATGTCGTGTTGGTGGGAATAACAACAAGAAATCCAGGTTACTTATGAATCAACGTCCATTTATACTCCTGGTCTGGCTTGCCTTCCTGTGTTCTTGCACAACCGTGTTTGCCGGGAACTCGAACTCTGTTGTCATTCTGAGCACAGCTAGGTATGAGCACAAGGATGTCGATCTGGGTTCCATGTGGCGGTATTTCGAGACGTGGCAAAGTGATGTCACCCGTATTGATGGCAAGCTGGTAAACGTCGATATTTTTGGTTGCAGAAGGAAAGCCTCGGAAGGAGCCTCGAACGATAAACCAATAAAGAAAGGCAGCGCAACGCCTTCGGACAGTAATACAAAGTGGATCATCAATGAACCCAAACAGGTCATCGGATCACCTTTCCCACCGGATAACTGGCAAAAGGCGGAGTTCGATGACAGCGCCTGGATTCGTCATGGAGGTCCGTTTCCAGCCCCATATCGCAGTGTGGCATTGATCTGCATGCGCGGCAAATTCCAGGTTACCGATCCGGCAAGCGCCGGTGACCTGACTGTTACTGTAAAATTTCAGGGAGGATTGGTGGCTTATGTGAATGGCCACGAAGTGGGCCGCGCATTTCTACCGGAAGGCACAATTGCAAACACCACCTTGGCGCAAGATTATCCACATGAGACCTATGTTGACGCAAAGGGAGACCCACTCATGCAACCGCTTTCGGGTGAAGGAGTCTCCCGTGTGATACCGGCATCGGACACATCGGCAATCGAGTATAGCCCCGGAGGCTCGCCTCTCTGGAAAAGCGTTTTGAATGATGAAGATGGGGTCAATCGTTTCAGGCAACGGGGGCGAAGTGCGGAATTCAAGACTCCAGCTTCACTCCTGAAAAAAGGGGTTAATGTTCTGGCCATTGAGATTCACCGGTCAGTTGCTGATCCGGTCATGTTCCTGGCTCAAGATATGACCATCACCCATTTCGAGTCGCTTTCGCACAGTTGGAATCGTGCCTCCTGCGAAGAAATCGTACTTTCCGCCGTATCCTCCGCCGGCGTGATCCCGAATATTTCCCGGCCTAAAGGAATGCAGGTTTGGAATGAGGAGACTGTTGCCGCATTGGAATATATGCGTTACGGCGATCCCAGCGAGCCTCTCAAACCAATTCAGATGCGAGGCCTGAGAAACGGCGCCTATTCGGGATCCGTCGTGGTCGGTTCTCTCACACCTCTAAATAACCCAAACGCGACAGTCACAGATCTGAAACATGGCAATGACACGATTCCGGCCAGCGCGATCCAGGTTATGTACTCAGATGTTTCCGTTGACTCTCTGATTCCAACACCGCCATCCCGTAAAGACATCCCAACCCGCGTATTAATTACAAGCCGGTATAATGCGCCCCCCAGATCGAGCGTCGTCCCTCCAGAGTTAACCGATAGGATAGGGGTGCTTCTGCCCGTCTGGGTCGTTGTGAAGATTCCGCGTGATGCCGCACCAGGCACCTATACGGGCGCGTTGACTGTAAATGTCGCTGGCGAGAAGTCAGTGCCTGTACCCATTGAAGTGAAGGTGGTGGGCAATTGGGTGCTTCCCGATCCAAAAGATTTCATCACTTTCATGGGCGCCCAGGAATCGGCTGATTCCGTTGCCCTGCAATACAATGTGCCTCTGTGGTCTGAGGAACACTGGAAACAGCTTGATAGGGCTTACGAATTGCTTGGAGAAATCGGAACCAAAGATCTCTTTCTGCCATTGATTGCCAGAACCCAACTGGCAAATGAGCAAAGCATGGTTCGCTGGATCAAGCAGCCTGACGGCACATACAGCAACGACTTCTCAATCCTGGAGCGTTATCTGGACACGGCCGTGAAACGTCTCGGAACAAATCTCACAGTCTGTTTATACCTCCACGACTATGGATTTAGAATGAACCAGGAAAACCAAGGCGACCACCACTCTGTCATGGGGGGATTCGACACATTAAAGTCTTGTGTCACAGAACTGGATCCGTCCACAGGAAAGCTAACGAATCTCCAGCCACCGGCATGGGGGACGCCGGCGGCGCGTGCGTTCTGGAAGCCGGTGATTGATAAGACCCGTGAACTCGTGGCCAAACGCGAAATTAGGAAACCCGTTGTATTCGGACTGGGAGCCAACAACCAGGCTCTTGGCAACTGTATCCAGGATTTGAAGACTATGTATCCGGACATTTTGTGGGCGGCCCGTTCACACTTTTACGGATCGTGGGTGGGTGACGGTAATGTAAAACAAGACCTGGGTTACTCTGCTGTTGTGGGCGGCGTGGTTGGAATTTGTTATGAACCGGACCTTGCAGAAAGCTACTGCGGCTGGAAACCGCCAGAGCTGATCATCACCTTTCCACGGGCTGGTGCAGGCAGCTCAGGCGGTGTATTCTCGTGGAAGTATCCGGCAGCCTTCCGGATTTGTGCAGAAGGCACGCTGTTTTCCCATGATATGGGCGGATATAGCAGGGGGGGATCCCGCCACGGCATAGGACAGCTTGGCGCTGATTTTTGGCCTGTTCTGAAAGATGCACGAGGCGGTCTTTCTTCCATGGTGGATCGATATGTAACCTGGGATACCCTCAGTCTTAAGTACACTATTGCAGCCATCCTGGCTCCCGGTCCGGAACGACCGGAACCCACGGTGCGGTTCCAGTTAATGCGGGAGGCTCTTCAGGAGGTCGAGGCCAGAATCTTTGTGCAAGAAGCGTTGATGGATAAAACGAAATTGGCAAAACTCAGTCCAAAACTTGCCGCTCGTTCCAGGGATGTCTGCATGGCACATTTGACGGTTTTGCGTTACTACTCGCAGTTTGCTCAAGTGCAGGTTAACTGTGAATATTCCAGAATATTCAGCCAGCAGCAGTGGGAGGACCTTTCCGAGAAGCTGTATGAAGTCGCCGGAGAAATCTCCGAAGCTCTGGGACGAAACTAATCATGTCATCAAAGCATAAGTCACGATATTGCAGGATCGTTGTGCTATGCGGGCTGACGGCTGGACTGACGATACCAGCCTGGGCACTCATCAATCCGAACTTTTCACCGGTTCAGTTGGTCGATCAGGCAACAGTCCTCGCTGAACTGCAGTTCCAATCCTCAAAAGATCACAAGGTCACTGCTGTCGTAAAACGGGTTTTAAAAGGCAAGTTGAGCGAAAAGACCATCCTGTTTGATCTGAGTACAAGCACATTCAAGGAACAAATTCCTAAAATCGAGAACTTAGTCTCGATCAGTGGCAACGCTCCTGTTGTGTTCTGCGCAGTGCCGGCGGACGACGCCACCACCGACGACAACACAATCTATGAGAAAGCCTATCTTCACATCAATGGAGAAGAATGGGTAACTTTTTATAAAGCGGAAGGCACTTCCTCCTGGAACATGGATGGAATTAATACCGGTATGCGTGAGACATGGAATGGCGGGACTGATATGTTGTTGAAATGTATGGAATATATTCTTCAAGCGAAGCATGCGGCGGATGTCCCTTGCGATGAAAAGGTAAACTGGACTCATGATGTCAAAAAGTGTGGTAAAGTGAATGGTGTTGTCCACTCAGCCTTGCCGATCATCTTGAGCGATGATGGCAAGCTTGCGTTGTATGTTGCCTCCGAGGGCGGCGATGCGATATTTGAGTATGATCCCGCAAGCAAGAATTTGAAAGATACGACAGCCATCCACAAGCTGGCTGTCAAGTCAAGGCTCTCTACTCTGGGAGATATGAACGCTGACGGCAAACTTGACCTGGTGAGTTATGATGGGGATGCCGTGACGGTATTCTTACAGGATGCGGAAGGAGTGTTTAAGCCCGGAATCAAACTGGGCAAGGCCGAATTAAAGGAAGAATGCGTCAGTCTTGCGATGATCGACTGTGGCAGACAAGGGCATCCTGGAGTGGTGGTAAGCACGAAGACATCCACGCTTTTGTGGATTCCCGATGAAAAAGGGACTCAAAGCGTGATGAATCTGAACGGCGCAGTTGTGCCTGACAAAAACTTGGGTTCTGCGGGTCGTTGCCTTGTTAGCGACCTTGATGGAGATTCAATCCCTGATATTCTTCAGTTATTCACGAACGGCAGTCTTATTTTTAAAGGAAAAGCCCTGGGTCAATTCGAGCCTCCCAGACCCTGCAAGGTTGCTCTTGGAAAGGGCCAGTCAGACGCCTTCCTGGGCGATTTTGATGCAGACGGTGTTCTTGACATATTTACAACAGGTAATGCCACAGAGTTGTGGAACAATCATGGCAAATTCGAGTTTGTTCCTACCATGAGGTTCACGGGAGAGTTGTCTTATAACGGCACAGACGCAATAGGCGGGATGACTTGTGATGTGAATAATGATGGAAGACAGGATTTGATCTTCTTCTACAGAGAAAGTTCCCCCATGCTGTTTTTCAACCGTGGTTTTCGGAGTTTTGGAGTCGCCAAACATCTGGCCTTCAGTCAAGGCAACTTGCCGGAAGCAAACAATGGCATCCAGGCCTGTTGCTGGGGTGATGTTGATGGAGATGGGATTCAGGAGCTTGTCATAATTCTTAAGAACGGCGAAGTTGCGATGTTAAGTCTTGAAAATGGTGAGGGCTATGGACGGTGTCTGCGGGCCGATCTTTCTGGCAGAGGACTGTTCCAAGGACCATTGACTGTCACGGGCTACAGCAAGGATCGATGTTTCGGCGCGTGGAATGTGATTGCAGGCACCTCAGAAGCCTTTCTGGGAATCCCTGAAGCTGGACAACTTACTTTAAAATGGAAGCTTCCTGGAGGAACACCTCAGGAGAAAACTTTCATCATCGAAAATAAGCCGAAGCAATTTGTGATTCCCTGATCTTGTTGTTGCTAATACCTTTCGCAAATCTGCCCTCGTAACCTCTTCCCTGGCGCGCAACTGCCCCCAAATTCGGGTCACAATTGCCGAAAAATCGGGTCACACCCCCTTTGGCGTCCACTAACAGAAAGAGCCGTAGCCGCGCCCGCCGCTTCATGGCTCTGGGGCTCAACGCCGGCATGTACCAGCAGGACATCTCCGATCTGCTGAATAGCCAGGTAGACTGGGAACAAGGCTACGTAGACCGCCCCAGACCCAAGACCCATGTTCGCGCCAGGCACAAGCTCTGGGCTATCACCTTGGAGCTAATGAAGAAGCACCGTTGCCCCAGCGCCGGACCCGACGAGAGGGTTTTGCTCAGCAACATCTACCTCAACCAGCAGGGTCAGGCTCACGTCCGGGGCAGCATGAAGCCCTTGCCGCTGGTTCGCCGAATCATACGGGATGGCAAGTACTGTCACACCGACGTTATCAAGAACATGTTCGATAAGCTCTTGAAGAAGGTCGGCATCGAAGGTGGGCGGGGTTTTTCGTCGCTGCGGGACATGGGGGCAACGCTGATCGAGCAGATCGACCCTGCCGTGACTGAGATGTACCTGTCCCACTCCGAGCCGTGCATGAAGCGGCACTACGCCGAGCGCGATTGGGCAAGGTTGGAGAGGGCGCTGCTGGAGATGGAAAAGCGATTGGGCGACGTGCTAACGGCACAAACATCTGCCAGTGACGCACCGGTAGGTCAGAGTTAACCGGTCAGACTTGGAGGCAGCTCGCGCCCACACGATTTATCCTGGGGCATCCTGGGGGTCCGTGGATAGAACTGTGCGTCCACAACCTCTCTGTTTCTTCCGCGCAAGAAGAGGGCGACCCGCTTGGGGCCGCCCGCCTACGAAAGCTATAGCCGTCTTATGTCCGGCGACGACGAATCAAGGCTAGCCCGCCCATCGCCAGCAGCGATATGGTCCCCGGCTCGGGGATTTCGCCGGCCATGCTGCCGATGAACAGATCCTGCACGCTGTCGCTTTGCAGGATGTACTCCGGGTGCGCCGGCGTGTATGGCCCAGCCGGTAGGGTGTTAAGCATGTTCTGGGCCAACTGAGCAACGGCGCTGTTGCCACTGATGCTGAAATTGCCGTTGCTTATGTCGGATGCGCCGGCCGTCTCGAAACGTACTTCCCAGATCGCGCTGCCAAGCGCAGCGGCCGTCTGGCCGTCATGCACCAGTGGGCCATAGGTATCCCACAGGTAGGCTATCTTGTCTCCGTTGGGAACATCCAGCACGTTGATGCGGGTGACATCGCCGCTGCCGGAGTACTGGGCCAGGTCCACGCAGTATGCGGAATAATCCTTGCCCTGATAAGAAACCTGGAACTGGCCCGCATACACAGTGAGACTGTCGGCGAGATAGCCGGGCGCATGAATAGTCACTACGTCAACGAAGCCCAGACCGTTGTCGGTCATGATGTCGGCGTTGGCGCCGCTGGCGATAGCGAGGATCGCCAGCACGGTGGACAGAACGATAGCATGTTTCATTTGTAGGCTCCTTTAGCCTTGCTGACGATTGCGGTTCGCCGCCGACCGGCGCGCGGATTGCGCGCGAACGCATAGGTACTGGCTGTCTGAAAGATCCCTCACGTTGTTCAGTATGTAGCTGCTGCGTAAGAAACCAGCGGCATGTTCCATCACCGGCTGGCAAGGGGAGGATACGATTCAATACGCGACGGGGCAAATCGTCCGGGAGATGCCCTCCCCCGAATGACAGGGTCGCGTGTTTGCCATAAGGAGTTAGGTCAGGCTATGCCCGGAGAGTTCTTCTGCTGGCAACGCCGTCCACGTCGAGGTAGAGGTTTGGTCGTGTTGGCTGCATGGGCGGGATTATCCGCGGCTGGTGGGCGGGAGCAAGCATGATCCTTGGGGGTGAGGGAATAAGAAGGCAGGTTCTACTCTTTCCGCGCAAAAAGAGGGCGACCCG
>PMYF01000572.1:0-3657 GCA_003171295.1 Acidobacteriota bacterium
CGGGCGTTGAGGGGAAGCTGCGTCACCTCGCGGTCCGTCACCACCGCCCCAAGCTGGGTGCTGGTGGTTTCGACCAGTGGGGCGATGGCTTCCGCCGTCACCACTTGCGCCAGCGTCCCGAGCTGCAAGTCGGCATTGACGATGGCCACACGACCGATCTGGACTTCCACATCAAGTTGCTGGAACTCCCGGAACCCATCAGCCTGAACCACGACGGTGTAGCGGCCCACGGGCAGGGCGGGGAATACATAATCCCCCTCTTCCGTAGTCTGGGTGGTGCGGTGGACGGAAGCCTCCGCTAGAACCGCTTTGACGCGGGCCCCCGGAATAACGGCGCCTGAGGGGTCCTTCACGGTACCCCGAATCGTGCCCGTCGTCTGCCCCCAAAGGCCACCGACGGCCGATAAGATGACCACCCACAGGGTCAGGACACGCGAGAGCGGGAGCAAGTTCAATCTTTTTCTCCTAGGGTCGGACAGCCCCTAGGGGCCGCCGGGGATTTGAGCGATCGAACGGGAGTTTATCGGGTAAGCGTGGAGCGAATTGACAAAGCTTGTCAAGAGAAAATACACGGCCCAAAAGGCCGGGGTAAACCTCCGCTAGGAAGGGAAGGACCAGGCCAGCCGGGCAGGCCGAGGGCTGCTTCGCCTTTCTACCGCTTGAGGGTTGGGAAGTTGGCCGTGCGTCGTATAATTCCGGTCAAAGAAGCTCACCCCGCGTGGTTTTTGCCGGCCCTGCCGCCCCGGCCGGAAAACATCGCATTGCGAGATACATATGACGAGCGTCAAGATCATTGTGCGCTGCGACCCGCATGAATAGCGGACGCGCGAATTTCTTTTGACAAATAAATCGGAAGGGAAATATAATTTTTTACTTCCGGGGCTCATAAGATGCGACACTGTGGCGACGGCTATGAAGGGGGGGACCTTCCGGTTTCTTCCGCGCCTGGGACCTGGATCACTGCTTGGCTCAGCAGGTTTTCCGTTGGCGACACTATCACTGGCTGGAGTCTCTTCCACCCCCCGCTTTCCTTCCGGGGATCAACGGGCAGGCAGAGTCCCCCGAAATCGCAAGAGAAGAGGTTTGGAAAGCGATGGATTGTGGAGCATGGCACGGGCGGAGATAAGGTGGACAACCTGAGCAAATCATACGGGGCCAATAACAACTGATACACCGCCTTTACGAGGAGATTGCGTCGCAGCGACCGATGGGTCAGCCTGCAGGATTGCAGCCACAGTGAAGACTCCTCCAAGGCGTCGAGCATAATCGTTCGATGGCGCAGATCTTCCCTCGCAGCACGAACTCGATCTTCCGGCTGTTGATCTTCGGCGCGGTCTTCGCCGTGGGAGGCTTGGCGTACATCGTCTATACCGTTAATGAGTCCGCCTATTTTACGGACGTCAACGTGGACCGGCAGCAACCGGTCCCTTTCAGCCACAAGCACCATGTGACCGACGACGGCCTCGATTGCCGCTACTGCCATACGTCGGTCGAGCAATCGTCCTATGCGGGTGTTCCCACCACGCACATCTGTATGAGCTGCCACTCCAAGCTGTGGCTGAACAGCTCCATGCTGGAACCCGTGCGCGCCAGCTACGCCACGGACAAATCGCTGGAGTGGACGCGCGTTAACGCCCTTCCGGACTTCGTCTATTTCGATCACAGCATTCATGTGAACAAGGGTATTGGCTGCACGACTTGTCACGGGCCGATCGGTGAGATGCCGCTTACCAGGCGCGCCAACACGCTCTATATGCGCTGGTGCATCGATTGCCACAAGCACCCGGAGGGCAGCGTTCGTCGACGCGAAGACGTCTTCAAGGCGGATTTTGTACCGCCTCCCGACCAACTCGCCCTGGGGCGGCGGTTGGTGAGGGAATACAAGATCAAGGACCCGAAGCAACTGACGGACTGCTATACATGTCATCGCTGAGAGGCCAGGACAGGATTTCCCATGGGGCGTAAGGAAACAAGCCGGAACGCCATCGACCTGGTGCAGATTCAGGCGAAGCTTCAGCAGCCACACGAGAGGCGTCTCTGGCGGGGGCTGGAAGAGCTGGCAGGCACGCCCGAGTATCGGGATTTCCTCGAGTGCGAGTTTCCTCACGACCCTCGCCAGGATGAAAAGGGTGTAAGCCGGAGAGACGCGCTGAAATTGATGGCGGCGTCCGCCGCGCTGGCGGGCCTGACCGCCTGTACCAAGCTACCGGCGGAGAAGATCGTTCCTTACGCGCAGCAACCACCGGAAAACTTCGTTCCCGGCAAGCCCCTCTTCTACGCGACTGCCATGCCTCTGGCCGGTTACGCGATGGGTTTGCTGGTGGAAAGCCACCTGGGCCGTCCCACGAAAGTTGAGGGGAACCCCAGCCATCCGGCCAGCCTGGGCGCTGCTGACGTGTTCGCACAGGCTTCCGTGCTCACCCTTTACGATCCCGACCGGTCGCAGGTGGTAATTTACAGGGGGCGGATCGGAAGCTGGAGCACGTTCCTCACTGCGGTCGAGCAGGAACGCAACGATCTCATGATCCGGAAGGGTGCGGGCTTGCGCATCCTGACCGGCACGGTGACCTCGCTGACGCTCGCGGATCAAATCCAATCGCTGCTCGCGCAGTTCCCGCAGGCGAAATGGCATCAGTATGAGCCCTGCGGCCGCGACCATGGGCGCGAGGGCGCAAAGCTTGCCTGCGGGGAGTATGTCAACCCGGTCTATCACTTTGACCAGGCCGACGTCGTTGTTTCGCTCGATGGGGATTTCCTCTCTGCCGGACCGGGCGCGCTTCGCTACGCACACGACTTCGCCGATAAGCGGCGGGTGGTGGGCCCGCGATCCGCGATGAACCGGCTCTACGTGGTGGAAAGCACACCCACCAGCACCGGAGCCATGGCGGACCATCGACTGCCCCTGCGCGCGACTGAGGTGGAAAACTTCGCGCGCGCCCTGGCGGAGGAGTTGGGGGTCAAAACCATCGCCGCGTCTAACCCCGCTCCACCTGGGGTGCCCGCGGGTTGGATTTCCGCCCTGGGGCGCGATCTCGAGAAGCATCGCGGGGCGTGCCTCGTCCTGGCCGGCGAGCAGCAGCCACCCGCCGTCCACGCCCTGGCCCACGTCCTGAACGATGCGCTGGGCAACCGGGGCAAGACGGTGTCTTACATAAGCCCCGTGGAAGCGAATCCCACAAATGAAATGGCCTCGCTCCGCGAGCTTGTCGCCGACATGCAGGCAGGCCAGGTGGACACACTCATCATCCTGGGCGGGAACCCGGTATACAGCGCCCCGGCGGATTTGCGCTTCGGGGAGAATCTCCTCAAGGTGAAAACGCGAATTCACTTGAGCCTTTTCGAGGACGAAACCGCCGAGCTCTGCCATTGGCACGTTCCCGAGGCGCACTTCCTGGAAGCGTGGAGTGATGCGCGCGCCTTTGATGGAACGATCAGCATTATGCAGCCTCTTATATCCCCACTATATAACGGCAAGTCGGCGCACGAGATCCTGGCGGTGTTGACAGGGCAGGCGGGGGCGGCCGGGCACGACCTGGTGCGTGACTACTGGCGACGCCAGAAGCCCAAGGCGGGTTTCGAGCAGTTCTGGCAACAGTCGCTGCATGACGGCGTGGTGCAAGGTACGGCGCTGCCCGCGAAGGCGATCAAATTGAACCC
>PMYF01000572.1:3669-5305 GCA_003171295.1 Acidobacteriota bacterium
CACGGTGTGGGACGGCAGCTTTGCGAATAACGGCTGGTTGCAGGAGTTGCCGAAGCCACTCACCAAGCTGACCTGGGACAATGCCGCGCTGGTTAGTCCGGCCACAGCGCTGAAACTCGGCGTGACGAACGGGGACGTGGTAAAGCTGCGGGGTGACGGGCGGGAAGTCAACGCGCCCATCTGGATCATGCCCGGCCACGCGGATGAGTCCTTGACCGTGCATCTGGGTTACGGGCGGCGCCGCGCCGGCCGCGTGGGAACCGGCACCGGCTTCAATGCCTATTTGCTGCAAAGCTCCGCACAGCCCGGGATCGGCAGCGTCGAGGTGCAGAAGACGGGGCGGAATTACCAGCTCGTAACCACTCAGCACCACCACATCATGGGCAAGGAAGGCGCAGCGGTGGAAGAAGAGAGCGTGGCGGCGCGGCAACGTAAGCTGGTGCGCGTCGCGACGCTGGAGGAGTTCCGCCAGGATCCGAACTTCGCGCGCGAGGCGGGCGAGGAAAACGCCCCCTCGCTTTATCCCGCTTACCAGTACGACGGCAACGCCTGGGGCATGGCCATCGATCTGAATAGCTGCACCGGATGCAATGCCTGCGTCGTGGCGTGCCAGTCGGAAAACAATATCCCGGTGGTCGGCAAGGACGAGGTTGCGCGTGGCCGCGAAATGCACTGGATTCGCGTGGACACTTACTTCCAGGGCGGCCTCCAGAACCCCGAGACCTACAACGAAGTCGTCCTCTGCATGCATTGTGAGAATGCGCCCTGCGAGTATGTGTGCCCGGTCGGCGCCACCTTGCACAGCCCGGAAGGGCTGAATGAGATGATTTACAACCGGTGCGTCGGCACGCGCTACTGCTCNNTGCTCGAACAACTGCCCGTACAAAGTCCGGCGCTTCAACTTCAAGCTCTATGCGGACTGGACCACGCCCAGCCTGGAACCTTTGCGCAATCCGGATGTGACGGTGCGCAGCCGCGGCGTGATGGAGAAGTGCACCTACTGCATCCAGCGCATCAATGCGTCCAAGATCGCGGCCGAGAAAGAGGACCGCCCAGTGCGCGACGGCGAAATCCTGACGGCCTGCCAGCAAACCTGCCCGACGCAGGCCATTGTTTTCGGGAATATCAACGACCCCAACAGCCGCGTGGCCAAGCTGAAGGCGCAATCGCGAAACTACGGTCTGCTGACGGACCTGAACACGCGGCCGCGCACCACCTACCTCGCGAAGCTGCGCAACCCCAACCCGGAGATCAAGGAGTAGCGGGTGAGTCCTGAGGGATTGGAAAAAGCCGCCGTCCTGGAAGCCGGGCCGCCCGTCCTGGCGCCGGGGCACACCTACGCGACCATCACCGACAAGATCAGCTCCATCGTTCTTCTGCAAAAAACGAAGCGGGGGTGGTGGTTTGGATTTGCCGTTGCGTTCGCCCTTCTCATGGTTCTGAACCTGGCGATTGGTTACCTGCTGCTGGTGGGCGTGGGCATTTGGGGAATCAATATCCCCATCGCTTGGGGATTTGCCATTGTCAACTTTGTGTGGTGGATCGGGATCGGCCACGCAGGCACGCTGATTTCCGCCTTCCTGTTGTTGATGCGCCAGGCATGGCGGCAATCCATCAACCGCTTTGCGGAAGCCAT
>PMYF01000715.1 GCA_003171295.1 Acidobacteriota bacterium
CTTGGCGAAAGACTGAAGGAGATGGGATACCGGTTCACCCTCTTGCGGGTCAGCATGGCCTTCCACTCTCCGGCCATGAGGTGCATTCGTGACGAACTCGAGGCGTACGTTGCCTCCCTCCCGTTCCACGCCCCGCGGATACCCGTCATCTCCAACACGACCATGGCGCCGTATCCATCAGATCCCGGCGAGATCAGGCGAATCCTGATGGCCCACCTGGAATCCACCGTCCATTGGGCGAAAAATGTCCAGACCCTTTGGAGCGATTACGGAATCCGGCTCTTCGTGGAGGTGGGACCCGGCGACATATTGAGCAATCTCATCGCCGACACGCTCCCTGAATCGGCATGCATCCAGACCTGCCTTCCCCCCGCGGAGGGCCTCATTCACACGGCCGCCCTTGCCCAGCTCTTCGTTNNCAAGGGCATCTGAAGGTTCGAGGGGAACCGCGGTTCGTTTCCTTCGCCGGATTCGAGCAGGCTCCCGCATCTCACGGCAACGCCCCCCCCGGCCAGCGGCCCTCCCCACCCATCGGGCGCCTCCCAGCCATATCGGACGGACAGGCCTCCCCAGCCCTCACCCAAGCGCCTGAGCCTCAGGATCACATGGAGGCGCTTATTCGNNGCCACTTCGGGATCACCATCGAATTGGCGGATTTTCTGCAGGTACGCACCGTGAAGGATATTGCCCAGCGGATCTCCGCCATAGTCGCCAGGCAGGAAGGCGCCCTCTTGCGGACGGCCGCTCAGGCGGCTGACCCCGGCGCGGCGCGGGCTGGAATCCCGGAGACCTTGCACGATGAGGCGAGTCTAAAGCGGCTCATATTCGACCTCACCCCTGTGGAGCCGGCGGCCTCCACGGCCATGGAATTGGGCCCAGGCGAGTCGGTCCTGCTTCTTGCGCCTGACAAGGATGAGGGAATAGCCAAAAGCGCGGGAGACCTGCTCAGACGGGATTACGGCGTTGACACGCTTTCCATGCCATTCATGCCGGAGCGATTGGGGCCGGGCCAAGAGGGCCACGACATTCTAACTGCCGAAGGAGCCGCCCGGGCTTCAGAGAGAATCTCGGGGCTGGCGTCCCTTGTCGGAATGGTCATCACCTTGCCTGAAGGCGGGTCGGGAAGGTTGGAAGGCATGGCGGATGTTTCGCGGCTCCTACGGGGGCTCTTTTTACTCCTGAAGGCCTTTCTCCAATCACCCACCAGGAAATTCGTCGTGCTCATCCATTCCCGCAAGGATTCCGACACTCTCAGTCGGCTGCTGACGGAGGGGCTGCTCGGACTGTTTCTGAGCGCGGCGCAGGAACACCCGGCGGTCCAGTTTCGCACGTTGGAAATCGACCGGGACGCTGACTTGGGCGTTGCCTTACGCGGGGCGCTGGACAGAGGATGCCCCGTGGTGGAACTCATACATCGTGAGGGAAGGGTCTTCACCTCGCAGGCGCACTTAGCCCCCTCGGTATTCAAGGATGCGCCAAGTCTGAACCTGAGCCCCGGAGACGTTGTAGTCATGTCCGGGGGCGCCACGGGGATCAGCGCCCACCTGGCCCGCAGCCTNNTCCAAGGCCCGGGAGATCGCCCGGACCCTGGCGGATTTGCACGCCTCAGGGATCGAAGCAACCTACCATACCTGCGACGTGACCGACCCCCAGGCCGTCCGTGCTATCCTGGGCGGGGTGGCCAGCCGTTATGGCAGGATAGACGGGATCATTCACGGCGCCGGAGTCCTCAGGGACGGCTGGCTCGGCCAAATGAGCCCGGAGGATTTCTCGCTGGTAGCGGACGTCAAGTTTCTGGGAGCCTGGAATTTATTCTCGGCGGCGGAAGGGGCGGGCCTGAGGTTCTTCGTGGGCCTTTCTTCGGTGGCGGCGATCCAGGGCAACCCCGGCCAGGCCAACTACGCTGCCGCCAACCGGATGATGTCGGCGCTACTCAGGCGCCTCGCCCGCAAGAACGCCGCCATCCGCTTCAAGGCGTTGATGCTTCCCCCCGTCGAGGGGGCGGGCATGGCCGATAACCCGGAGGTCCGGGACTTGATGAAGCGGAAAGGCGTGGCATACATCCATGCGCAGGAGCTTGCTGGGCTTTTCTGCCGGGAACTGTTCATGGCCCCGGCCGATGACGATTGGGTGATGTTCATGAGGACGCTGCCATCCGTGCGGACGGCGCCATTCAGCGATATCAATCCTCCTTCGCTCAATGGCAAACTGCACGGGGGCGCCGTGGCCTTTGGCCCGGAGGACTTCCCCATGATACAAGGGATCTCCTGCTTGGACCTGCGCCGGGAGCGCCTGGAGGCCTCAAGAACCTTCGCCATGCGGAACGATCTTTGGATCGCGGATCACAGGCCCCTCAAGTCCGTCGTGGATCCTCTGGTCTCAGCCGTCATGGTGCTGGAAACCTTCATGGAAGCCGCCCGGGCCCTGTATCCTCACCTCCAAGTGCGGGGAGTGCGCCAGGTGCAATTCAGGGACATGATCCCATGCCCTCCTGAGATTCCGCGGTCTTCCAGGACATCCTGCCGCCGAGCCGGCGCCGGCCTTCGGGAGGTAGTGTGCGAGGTTTCACTGTCAATGCAGGACATCTCCCCCACGGGCAGAGTGACGGACCACTTCACCCAGCATTGCACGGGGCAGGTGCTACTCGACGGCGGAGGAGGAGGTCTGGGGGAAGGGTTCCAGGATTTTCCTGTCCGGCTGGACGAACTGCGGACTGGGTCCGTGGATCACAAGAAGGTGCTTAAATGGTACAAGAACCGCACAGGGCTTAACGGCAGGTATCGTGTGCTGGAGGTCGTTGACGGTGCGGGTCCAGGGATGGTGCGGGGCCGAACCACCTACCGGGAGACGCGTGATTTCGCGCATCTTCCGGGCTCGCGGTACCAATACTCTCCCTATCTTTTTGAGGCCCTCATGCAGTTGGTTGGCTTCTACATGGTTACGGCTGACCCGTCGGAGCGGCGCCCCGTGCTGCCCATAGAGATCGGAGAGATGCGGTTTCTGCGCAAATGCCGGGCGGGGGAACGCATCACCCTGGAGGCCCGTCTGCGGGCGCGGGACGAGGCATCCCTCGCCTGGGACGCCCGAGGGATCGACGATCAAGGCCGCGCCATAATGCAGATTCATGCCATGCGCATGCAATGGGTTTCGGAGTGAGTCGCAGTCCGGGCAGATGGGAGTCGATGTGACACAGGACCAGCATGGAATAGCCGTCCAGACCATGAGTCCGGTTCATCGAATGGGACCGGTCTTCTATACATCCCTGCCGCGTGACGCCCAAACCCCCCAGGGGCATGGGACCAGCGGAGGAGCAGCCAGGCGCCGCCTGGTCTCCATCCTGTGGGAGCGCCTTGTGGCAATGGACAGTCCCCTCTGGCCATGCCGCCTTCCTTCCGGCAGAGATGCTCTCCCGATTCAGGTGGTCCGCGACCCGCTGGGCAAGCCCCATCTCCTGTTGGGAGAATATCGGGGGCCGGCCATCTCCTTCACCCAAGGTGGAGGGGCAGTCTGGGCCGCCCTCTGCGGGGATGAGTCTGATATCGGCATCGACGTGGCGGAAGCCGACGAGTTCCAGGGCGACTACCCCTTTGGCCGAGTCTTTAATGCCCGGGAGCTTCAACATGTCGTGAGCTTGGCGGGAGGAGACGTGGGGAAGGCATCCGCCCTGCTCTGGTCCGTCAAGGAAGCCGCCGTCAAGGCCCTGGGATGCGGGTTCCATCTTGTGGAGCCGCGGGATATCCATGTCCATCCGGCGGTCATGGGAGACGGCGAGTACACCTTCCCGGTGCGCCTGTCAAGGAAGGCCCTGGAACGGTTGCCCCTGGGCGCCGGCCGATCCATATGGGTGCGCTCGCTTCCGCAGGCGAAGACGTGGCTGTCCATTGCTTTTGTGAATTGGCAGTGCCGCTGAGGCGATGGGCGGCGGCGTAATTCCGTCGCCCCATAGAAATGAAATGTGGATTCATGACAACAGAAGCCCAGCACGTAATCGAAATCGAGCACCTGACGAAACGTTATGGGGAGTTGCTGGCGGTCAACGACATATCGTTCACTGTCAGGAAAGGCGAAGTGTTCGCGTTCCTGGGCGTGAACGGCGCCGGCAAGACCAC
>PMYF01000598.1 GCA_003171295.1 Acidobacteriota bacterium
TAAGACTTCGGGGGAGTCAGGGGATGCAGTTCTGCCAGTAGGCCGCAACACGTCTGGCTGACACCTACTTGATGGGAAGGCGACTATTCGGGCCGGATCATTTACACTGCCGAAACAATGGGCGTGGTTCCACCCTGACCTGTTTCTGCTGGCTTCAGTTTGATTCCCCACATATTTAAATCACCGCTGGATCTCATTGGGCGCAGAGTTTGTCTCCGCCTCTGGAGCGGGTGCTTTCGCCGCAGCAGTGGCTCCGGGCCTCGTCAGGAGGAACAGGGTATGCCCGCTAACCTCTTCATTGAATTCCAAACCGCCTACCTCGAATGCCAGCCTTATTCCCTCCACTTGGTGCTCGGGAGGCACTTTGCCGATGGCGCAGTTCACTTCGAGCGTCGCCGTTTTCGATAATCCCCACACCGGCAAGAGGCGGATGCGGAAAACAGCCCGACCGCCTGCCGGCATGGAGCCGGGGAACATTCGCGAATGCATGGGGCCAAACTGCGAGGGGCCGAATGCCTGCCCGCCACGCAGGAGCGCACCCGGCGCGATCCCGTACGAATCAAAGCTAACCAGTTCACTCGCGATCCAGACACCCGTCTCGAGCGCCTTTCCATCGGTGGACTTGTGGGTGAAAGTTCCGGCGGCTGTGACCGACTTGCTTTGCGTCGAGAGCGTGCCTGCGCCGCTCATGTCGTAGCTCGCGCCATCGGCTGACTTGACCACGGCCGGGCAGGTGGCAGAATCCCCGGAATCGCAAAGGAACCCCGCACCTACCAGGAAGGTGTAATTGGCCGAGCTGCTTTCGGCCCTGGCCGAACCTGCCCCTAGAAATATGGCGAAGCTCAGCACAGCAACCCAGGTGACAATTAAGGTCGAAAATATACTTTGCTTTGACACGACTTCCCCCGCCATTGGCCTTCGGCTCGCCACGAGAAATGGAAATACTCCCCTCCTGATTCTGGAGGGGTGGCGCGCCGAGCGCCGGGGTGGTTATCCCCTGAAACCGAAAACTTGAAGTCGCAATCAGCACCACCCCCTACGTCATTCTCAGAGCTCGGGTCGTTCCTATTCGGCTTGGCCGAGCGGATGGCCGCGGAGCGACGTCCCAAATCCGCCCGCCGGCGCAATCGCAGTCTCAGTCTTGCCACTTGAACATCAACGGAGTTTCCATATGACTGTGTTTTCCGGGACAGTGGCGTTGCCATACGAACCCGTCGCAATACCGCTGTCGCTCACTTTTGCGGCCCAGCTCCAACCTCCCGGGACGCCAGGAAGCAATCGAGCGGAATTGAGGTCCCTGGTGCTCCAGCGCGTGGCAAAATAGTTCCAGTCCGCATCGTAGCTTCCGCCCACGATGTCACCCGCGTCGTTGATGCCCTCCCCATCGCCGGCGCCTTGCAGGATACCAGCCAGCGTGGGAAGCACGGTTAGGCTGTAGGCCTTCCTCTGAGGACCAACGGGTTTCCACAAGGCCGGAAAAGAGGTGCTCCAGTCTTGCGTAGCGACATCGCCTACGATCTCACCCTTATTGTTGATGTCAAAGGGCTCTGCGCTGGAGTAATCCGGAGAAGCTGGAAGCTGCATGATCCTCCAGCCGCCTGCCCCATGCAATGGATTCCACACAACGGCAATTTGGACACCATCAGCGTTTGTGGCGGTCCCAATGATCTGGCCAGAGTCATTCGCGAATGACGCGAACCAGCCAGTGGCGCTCGTGAGATCCCCCATGTCGAGCTTTTGGATTTTCCAGGTTGTAATCGGCCGACCCGACGTCCACACAACCTGCGGCGTCCATACTACAGGAAGACTGTCGGGCCCCATAAATTCGCTACTGCTCCAGCCGGTAATGAGGGTTCCAGACCTGTTGGTAGCAACCGCTAAGCTGAAGTTGTAACCGGTGTAACGAGGACCGAGATCTGCAAGCGTCCCAATATCGACCATGCCGGACTTCGGTGTCCAGGCGAAAGCGTGCACAATCTCGTTTCCCGCAATCGCACTGTGGCCCACAATCATTCCGGTGTCGGCGACCGCCATGCACATCACTTCAGAGTCAGCCCTGTCGCCGCCCAAAGTGCCGAGGTCGAACCACTTCGCGGCCTTTGGCCCGAAAACGGGAACCCCAATCGGACGGGTGAATCCGCTCGGGATGTCACCATACCCAACCACCACGCCAGAATTGTTGATGTCCCTCGGCTCGGCCCAGCTTCCACCAGGGTAGGTGCCAAGGTCAATGAATTTGACTTTCTGAGCCCAGGTCACTGGCGCACTAACGATCAGTAGCAGGACCATCCAAAACATAATTTTGAATGACTTACGCATAAACTCACCTCCAAGCATGGAGAGATTAATGATGCTTCTCCGTTTCTTTGCCATTTGCCTTTCGTTTGCGGCTCCGCCGCGCTGCGCTACCTTCCTTGCCGGCTTTAACGATGGGCCTTAAGCCAGTCCAGGATCGGCCTCCAGGCCAGTGTCTCCGCCTCACTCGAGAGGAAAAGATCGGCATGCCCGAAGTCCGTCTGGCGGTCACCCGTTACGCTCACCGTGAATCTAGTGACATCCTTGCTCGCGGTCAGCGTGGTCGTGTAGTAGCCTGTCTGCCCGAATCCTCCCCCTGCACCAACGTACAGAATCGGGACCGCGATTTTGCCGAGATGGTCGTCAAACGGCACGTTGACGTTACCGCAAAACAGGGCGTCTCCATCGACATCGGTCTGCACGGGCAGGTGCGGTGGGAGTGCCTGGAGCAAATCCAGCCAAAGCCGAGCCTCGGTGAACCGCAGGTCGCTGGGGACCCCGTTCGCATCCAGGTAGCCCCCGACGAAATGCCAGAATTGTCCGTTCATAAGCGAAGTACTTGCTCCCAGGAACAGCGGTGCCTGATAGTTGGTGAGGCCCGTGAAAATCGGCGACGGATCAGCAGGCGTGGACAGCGCCAGATCGCTAAGCTGCTTCAAAAAGAGACCGCTGTCGTCGTTGTACACGCCTGCATCGAGCATGGCTTGGTACTGGGCTATATCACTGCAATAATAGTCGCGGATAGATTTCTCCTTGAACTTCATGGCAACGTCACCAACAATGATCCCTTTGACGTTGCGCAGGCCCGGCGGCTTCTGAGTCTCCTCGCCGGCGATTGAGTAAGCCATGAACCCGCCGTAGCTGAACCCGAGCACATGGAGCCGACCGAAACCCTGGTCGGTAATAAGTCGAATTTGGCGGGCGACGGAAAGGGCGATCCCCGTGTGCTGGATGTCCCTTTCGAAACCCCATCCCTTCATGAAGTCGAAATTGGTCGTTTCCGCCGGAACCAGGGCCCACGCATAATCCATACCCCAAACGTCAATGTTGTTTTCCGCCAAGAATATCGCGATGGAGCGATCCCAGGCAGGCACGGAAGAAATCAACGGCGCCATGAAGATCGACTCAAAAAAGTTGGGTGATCCGGGGAGCAAGAGCACCCCATCCACGGTTCGAATTGGATGATGCGGTTGCCGCTCCTTGACTACCCGGTGCAGCCAAACCTTATCGAATTGGCCCGGACCCACAACCACCGTGTAGCGGTAGTGGACAATGTCGTCGTGTAGCACCGTCCGCTCTGAGTGGGTGATTGTCCCGGGGGCAAACCCGCCCCTTCCCCACGCGAATCCCTCATTTTGAGCCCAAGTCCCTTGGCCGCTGAAGACCAGCAGCAGGACCGCCGAAAACAGAATGCTGAATAATTTACGCATCAACTCACCTCCGAACATCAAGCGTGACGACCCCACCTAACCCAGTGTCGCAATTGACGACGCCAGCTTCCAGCCAGAGGCTTGGCGGCGTCAATGCACGCTGTATGACCATGAGGTGAATTATTTGTACATGGCTAAGTTTATGACGAGCATAGACTTGGCTACCGTGTCACGTGTCTTCGAGCATCTTTCCGAGGCGCCTGCAAGGTGGTACACTCACGCTCAAAGGGGGGGCTGCCCCCATGAAAGATGTCACTGAAGCCAACTCTCGGGCTCGTCTGTTGCAGTTTGGTGCTTTCGAAGTTGACCTTCGTACCGGAGAGCTGCACAAGGAGGGGCTGAAGGTCAAGTTGCCCGGCCAGCCCTTTCAGGTCCTCGCCATGCTGCTGGAGCGCCCGGGCGAACTGGTGACCCGGGAAGAGATCCGGACAAGAGTCTGGCCCGAGGACACTTTCATTGATTTCGAGCACAGCATCAATACGGCGGTGAAGCGCCTGCGCGAAGTACTCGGGGACAACACCGAACATCCTCGTTACATCGAGACCCTGCCTCGGCGTGGGTATCGCTTCATTGCGCCGGTGGAACAGCGCCGATTCGTTGTTTCCTCCCCACAGAAGACCGGCACCTCGCGGGACTCCCCTCGAGAGGCAGGAGGAGGCCACGGGATGGTTTCTGGTGCAGGCGATGATCAGCGAGATGTTGCCGCAGAGGCGGTCCGCGAACCGCCCCCGCGAAAGCGGTGGGTGGTTGTGGCCGCAGCCCTCGGGCCGGTCTCACTGCTGGCCGTGCTGTTCGCATTCAATACCGTGGCGGTACGCGATCGCGTTATGTCGGTGCTACTTGTGGGCCGTGCCAGCCCTGTACCCAAGATTGAATCCATCGCCGTGCTACCCCTAGAGAATCTCTCGCACGATCCGGCGCAGGAGTACTTTGCAGACGGCATGACAGAAGAACTGATCACCAACCTGGGAAAGATCGGCGCCCTGCGGGTTATTTCGCGGACGTCGGTGCTGCGCTTCAAAGGTACGAAGCAGCCGCTCTCGGAGGTGGGCAAAGAGCTGAATGTGGACGCCTTGGTGGAAGGCACGGTGCTGCGGTCGGGTAACCGCTTGCGCATCACGGTCAACCTGCTCCACGCCCCTACCGACCGGCACCTGTGGGCAGAGAGTTACGAACGGGACCTGCAGGACGTGCTGGCGCTCCAGGACGAAGTGGCGGAGGACATCGCCAAGAAGATTCAGGTCAGAGTCACTCCGCAGGAGCAGGCGAGTCTCACCACCACACATCCGGTCAAGCCCGGGGCTTACGAGCTTTACCTCAAGGGCTGTTCCATTCTGGACAATTGGACTGAGGAAAGCGGGCGATCCGCCCTCAAGTATTTTGAGCAAGCGCTTGAACGAGAGCCGGAATTCGCGCCCGCCTTCGCCGGATTGGCTGATGCTTACGTCTTCCTGGGCCGGTTCTATTACCTCCGACCAAACGAGATGTTCCGAGAAGCAAAACAGGCGGCGACCAAGGCTCTCGCCCTGGATCCGAAATCGGCGGAGGCGTACACGTCGCTATGCAGTATCGCAATCTTCTACGACTGGGACTGGCGCACCGCAGAGACGGCGTGCCAGCGGGCGATCGAGGTCAACCCCAATTACGCACCGGCTCGCCACATCTACTCACATTATTTCATTTCGACGGGGCGCTTCGCGGATTCCCTTCGCGAGAGTCGGCGTTACCTGGAGCTTGACCCGCTCAGCCCCGCGGCGAGAACGCACCTCGGAACGCACTACAAAATGGCCCGCCAGTACGACCTCGCCATCGAGGAACTGCGCAAGACTGTGGAGTCAGCTCCCAACTTCCCGGACGCCTATGGCGAGTTAGCTTCGAGCTACATTGGTAAGGGATTGTATGCGGAGGCCCTTTCCCCAGCGAAAAAGGCCGTGATGCTCACCGGGGGCAAAGGATACTTGGGACTGTTGGGCGAGGCGTATGCCATGGCTGGTAGGCGAAGTGAGGCCGTGAAGGTTCTGCATGAAATACAAGAGAGGTCGCAGGGAGCTTTCGAACCTTCTTGGGGCACACTCACCGTTCTGATCGCACTGGGAGAAAGGGATCGGGCGATCGGAGTGTTGCGAACGGCTTTCGAGGAGCATGATCAGTCGATTCCCTACCTCAAAGTCTGGAGCGTGTTCGACTCTCTCCGCTCCGACCCCCGCTTCCAGGATCTCCTGCGCCGCATGAACTTCCCGCCCTAAGCACGCCAACCCTCAGGCCTCATGAAAACGGCAAACGACGTTGGACTCACAGCGCAGTGGCGGTGTACCACGATCGGTCGCGATCGACGGCGCAGGGTTTACCGATTCCCCGTCACTTGGCCGTGTCGCCAAGCCGTAGAAGTGCCTCACACATTCAAACTCCCGAGATACGGGGTTCTCGGAAGTCT
>PMYF01000469.1 GCA_003171295.1 Acidobacteriota bacterium
GTCGTCCAGGAAACCACCCATGATCCCCGGGAACTGTATTGGAAAACCTGCGCCTACAACCAACTTGCCCTAGGCGCCTACGATCACTTGGGTCGGCTGCCGCCCTCGCTGGAAACCCACGAGCTGCGAGCCCGGATCGAATCCAAGCGCCGGCAATACGCGGAAGCCGCGAAGGAGTGGCGCGAGGCGCTGAACCTTGCCCCCGGGAACCCTTATGTCAAAAGAGAGTTGGCGATTGCCCTTTCCGAATCAGGAAGCCTCCGAGAGGCGCGAACGTTGTTCCAGGAACTGCTCCAACAGGACCCCAATTCGGGATCTCTGAACTATTTCCTGGGTGACGTTATCCTGAACGCGCAGAAGCCGCAGGAGGCGATCCCCTATTTGCAGAAGGCCGTAGTGGTCGATCCGAAGTTTCTCGCCGCCCAAAGGTCCTTGGGGCTCGCCTGTATGCAAATTGGTGAGGCCGCGAACGCGATTCCGCACCTCAAGGCCGCCTTGCCGGCCGATCAGGATGGAAGCTTGCATTACCAGTTGGGTCGTGCCTACCAGGCCCACGGCGATAGGGATCTGGCGCGCGAAATGTTCAGGACCTACCAGGAGATGCAGAGCAAGAATCAGGAAGAGAACAAGGGCGTGGAGAAGGCAGTCGCAATCACGCCGCCGTAAAGCCTACTTTCCCGGTTCCCGGACTTCCAAGCGCTGGTTGGGGGCGACGTCGCGCAGCACCTGGATAATCCCGCTCGGCCAGCGAATCTCGATCTCCTCGATCTTCGCCGTTTTACCCAGGCCAAAGTGCACACCATAGTGGCTGGAGGAAGCATAGGCCACGGCGGTGGTCATATGATTGTATTGGTTCCCGATCCGCACGCGTGCTCCGATGCCGTCGCGGTTGCTTTTCGTCCCGATCAACTTGAGAATGATCCAATGGTTTTCGTTGGGGCTGACGTTTTGCCACAACTCTGTGGGATCTTGGAGAGATGAAACCACCATGTCGATCTTGCCGTCGTTGTTGAAGTCGGCAAACGCGCAGCCGCGATGGGCGCGGGGAACCTGGAAGTCCTTTCCCACTTCTGTGGTTACATCCCAAAACGTTCCATCCCCGAGATTGGCGAAGATACTATTCGGCTGACGGTAGTGATAGGCAGAAAACTGCTCGACGTTGTCATCCGCGTGCGAGTTCGTGCTCACCAGGTCTTTCCAGCCGTCATTATTCAAATCGACCATTCCGGCGCTCCAACCCCCTCGCGAGGCGGAGAGGACGGCAAGGCGGCTTGGGAAAGAAGCATCCTCAAACATGCCGCCGCCCAAGTTGTGAAACAGCGGGAAGGTCTCGTTGTTCAGGTCGGTAACAAAAATGTCGGGCAGCCCATCGTTGTCGTAATCACGGAAGTCCACCCCCATACTGGAGACCGGCTGGCCGGCGTTCATGAGCGCGACTCCCGCCTCGAGCGCCACTTCCTCGAAGGTGCCGTCGCCGCGGTTGTGAAAGAGGAAATTCGCCTGGTTGTCGTTGGTTACAAAGACATCCATGAACCCGTCACCGTCGTAGTCGGCGAAGGCAACGCCCATACCGCGTCCCTCGTATTTGCCGATCCCGGATTTTTCTGTGACGTCCTCGAACGTCCCGTCGCCGCGGTTGCGGTAGAGCGTATTGGTGAGGCCTTCGAAGTACATCGGGTGGCAATAGACCCGGAGGTTACGGGAAGGATCGCCGCAGAAACGATTGTTGTCGATCGACCAGTGGGCGTAGTTCACCACGAAGAGGTCGAGCAGGCCGTCGTTGTTGTAATCAAACCAGCCCCCCGCCACCGCCCACTTGCCGCTCTTGATCCCGGCCTTTTCCGTGACGTCCTCGAAACGGCCATTTCCCAGATTGTGGTAGAGAATGTTGCGGTTGACGCCCGCCACAAACAGGTCCACATGCCCGTCGTTGTCGTAATCGCCGGCGGCGGCCCCCATCGAGTAACCCTCACCCGCCACACCAGCCTCTTCCGTCACATCTTTGAAGCGCATGCCGCCTTCGTTACGGAAAAGGCGGTTCCAATACTTGGGCGATTCTTTCCGCAGAGAGGGAAGAGCTGCGCCGTTCGTAAAGAAGATGTCCGTGAGGCCGTCGCCATTGTAGTCGAATGCGGCAACACCACCCGCCATGGTTTCGATGAGATGCTTCAACGGCGTGGGGTTGTTCTCGACTTCAAAATCTAAACCGGCGGAATTGGCGACGTTAACAAAACGGATCGGCGCCAGGGACCGTGCTCTGGCCGCACCCGGAACCTGGGTCCGGCTTTGGGAAAAGAGGTTTGTCCCCGAACCAGCCGCGGGAAGGCCCAGAAGCAGTCGGAGAATTGCAGACCGGCGTGTCATCATCCTTTCTCATTCTTAGGGACAGGGATGGGGAAGTCAATTGCCCGCCGTCGTTAAACTTCAGAACTTCAGCAGATACGAAAACTTCACAAAAAACTGATGCCCATCCTGGTATAACCCCGGCGTACGCAAAATCTGGTTGCCGGCGATAGCAGACAACAACTGAATATTATCCATATTGCCGTTATAGCCCACATAGAGTGCCGTGAACGGATTCACGAGGTAGGTGAAGAGATAATCACCGTTGAAATTCTTGGTGGTGCTCAGGGAGGTGAAGGCCGGATTGGCCAGGACCGTCGTGTACTGAGGGATGATGCGGAGCGACAGCCTCTGGTTGAACTGGTACAACCATGTGGAGCGGATAATGTGATTGTTGAACACGCTCGCGCCCGTCAAACGATCGCTAAGACGGTCAAAAAGGTAGGTGTTCTCGATGCGCAGGTGTTTTTCCGGCCGCAAGACCAGGCTTACGTTTGCCGTGTTCACATCGGCAAGCAAGGGCAATTGGCCGGCCGGTGGAACAATATTGATCTGTGCTCCTTGGGAATAATCCGCCTTGAAGGACACTTGACTCACCAGGCTGGTCTCGAAATAGAGGCCCTGCCGGTGATGCGAATAAACCGTATTCTGCGTGAGTCCCTGAAAGTCCAGAGGCCGCAGCATTTCCTGATCCTGCTGCCAGTACATTTCAAATGCCGTTTGGCCGGTAAATTCCCAACTCATCGTGTAGTCCTGATAGGCGTCCAAACGGTTTCCCCGATGGTCCCAGACGGGATTGACGAAGACCGTCGGACCCCAGGAAACCAGGTATTTGTGCTCCGGGCGAAACCGGTACATGGCCACCTCACTCACGCCGCGCATATCGATGCGCAGCGGCGGCTGCGTAATGGTGCGCCCCACATAGACGGGCCGGTCCACCGCGTCGGTCTCGATATACCCCGTGAGTGTATTGAAGCCCGGACTGAGGTCGTTATATTGGGTGTTGGAGTAGAACTGCCTTCCGTCAAAACGCAATTGGCTCTTGTAAGCGGGTCCGGCGCTGCGTAAACCGCCGGGCAGAGTCGTTTCGCTGGAGACCGCTTGTCCGGTGAGCCACCAATTTTTGCCCAGCTTGAATCGCGTGTCGAGTCCTCCCACACGATTGTGCGTGCCGGCCAGTTCCCGGTCCGTGTAGATCATGCCAATGGAAGATTGCCGGAAGATGTCACGATTGACGCGCAGCACACCAAAGTAGGCCCGCTTGCCGTATAGCGGATCACCCGGCAACACCAACTCGCCCGGTGAGCGGTCGTCTGCAAGCAGCGCCCCGATGGCGTAAGGGCCCTGCTTGCCGGTCAGGCGAAACCCGAACTGCGGATCAGCAATGTTTCGCGTGAACAGCAAGTTCATGGGTGTCTCGAAATAGCTGGGGTTTTCGAGGAAGAACGGACGCTTCTCCGGGTAATAGGTCGTGAATCGCCGGTTCACGGTAATCTGCGGCTTGTCAGATTCGATTTGCGAGAAGTCAGGGTTTGCGGTCATGTCCAATGCGAAGGAGTCTTTGAACACCAGCCGCCCGTCAGTGCCCACCTTGGGGTCAACCGTCTTGCTCTGGAACTCCGGATTGTTCGGATCGGTTTGATCCAGGCTCCGGTACGTGCGGGCATACGCGTAAGGAGTCAGCACACCACGCTGTGCCGGAGAGATTCCTTCCAGGCCGGTCAACGTGGCCTCCTGGCTGATACGGCCCTCAATGCGCGTCGAAACCCAGGGCCAGCAGGCGGATTCGTTATGCCGCGGAATCCAGCGCACGAAGACGATTCCCCAGGTTTGTTTTTCGGTTTTCGGGAAGCGCATGCTCTTGAAGGGAACCGAGAGCCAGACGACGAAACCCTCGCGGGTGAGTTTGCCTCGCGACTCCCATACCCCGTCCCATGTGCCGTCGAACTGGCTCCGAGGGCCCTCGGTCCAGAGGCCATCCAACTGATGGCCATAAGGGTTGACGGTGAAAACGTAGGCCCGGCGGTGATCGTGGAAGGTATCCAGGAAGAGGTCGATTTTATCTTCCATGTAAAAACTGTCGCGCGCGACTTTGTGGGCGCGGAGACGTGCCGGTTCTGAGTCGAAAGCCACGTAAATGCAGTAGAGATTGTTGGAATCGTAGCCGAGGTAGGCAACCGTTTTCTGACTGGCGGGTTGGCCGTCGCTAGGCAGGCGTTGCGTGAACTCTTCCACTTTAGCCAGCTTGCCTTCCCACTTGGAATTGGGCTTCATCGCAAGAAAGTCTTCGAGGGTTGGCGGTTGCGAAACGCGCGGGATGACCAAAGTGGTGTTGGCGCCGATGGGTCTTGAACCGGCAATGGCAATGCCGGGGAGCAGCAAAACCAACAAAAAGGGGAGAGAAAAGCCCGAAAGCTTCATAACCTAAAAAAGATTCGTTCCCGCGGCGCGATTCCCTGTGGCGCCGGGTGGACCGACGTGAACAACTGCGACTTGAATCCGCCGGCGGCAAGGGTCGTGGAACTCGCACCGGCCGCTGGGAAAAGCCGATTGGGTAAGCTGTAACACCACCAATTAAGATAATAGTCTAACTGAGATTGCCGGGTTGCGCCAAGCAATCCTTTCGGGACCGTATGTGTCGCCAAAACTCAATCTGTCCCTGGCCAGAACCGGATCGGGCTCCTGAACTGGCTCGATACCCATCGATTGGAAGGCGCCTCACTGTCGTCGGACTCTACTCCAGAAGCTTGCGAGTGTTCATCGGGAAGAGCGCGGAGGAGCGCCAACGTATTTTCTCGGATGTAAAAGAGATGTATAGGAAAAGGAGTGACCTATTCCACGGCAGCTATAACGTCGAAAATACAACAAGGGGGAATTCGTCAGCACGTCCGAAGTCGAGCGATGGTCAAGCCTCATCCGTCGAGCGCTTCTAGGGTTTTTAGTATTTTATCTCGGCGGCGAACAGGAGCGCCAGACTATCTTGGACACCATTGCGACGGCTGCGTTTGACCCAACTGTCGCTGAGGCGCTACGGCACGATTCCAGCGTAGACCGAGTATTTGAGAAATTGCAGGATGCGTCTGGCGGGAGCGCTCAAACGGCTTAGATCATGGTTCATTGACTGTAGTCATTTGACCACCCGAAATTCCACTTCCACCATTTTCTTGAGATTTCTTATCCCCGCCAAATCAGCAACATGCAGCGACAGCCCAAGGCGGCGGATTTTAACTTTTTGGATCAGTGCCCAAATGCGCCAAAAAGACTGGGGTCTCCTCGGCGGATACGTGCGGGTGTGCTCGTGGCGTAGCGTCTCCAGCCACAGCGGTTCCCTGAGCGTTCCCGGCTGGCCGCTGACTTCACTGGTGAGGGAGGGTCCGTTGCCAAACGCAAGGCAGCTACTCGTTTCTGATGCCAAGACTGATGGGAGTCTGGCCCGCTTTCAAAGTGCAGCCGTCCTATTTTCCGGGAAGCTTGTTTCACAGGCACAATCTGGCAAAGGTGATCGGAAGGGCTGTTCTCCCTTGCTCACATGTATCCCAGTCGATCCAGCATCTGCGTGTGTACGGAACGGAATCGCGTCGGAGGGGCACGCAGGAAACGGGGGAGGCAAAGGGCGAGGGCGACCTTACGGCGGGAAGTTCATGCGGCGCAGGAGGTCCTGGAAGCGCGGGTCCGAGCGAAGGAGGCAAATGGCGAGTGTCTGCCTCTATTGATGCACGTTCCCCATGTCCGTCCGACCCGGTATGGGTTCACTGGACGATTACGAAACATCGGAGCGCCGATAGGCAGGGGTCTTATCCCCCGCAAGGCATTCCGACTCCGTCGGTAATTCCGGCTAAGAGCGATGCTTGAGTCCCGAGAATGCGATGTCTGTGGGCAGTAATTCTCGCTGGCCGAACGCAGGACCTTGATGAGTGTGCCTTTGACTGAAGCGCTTCCGACGCGCGTCGTGGGTTCGCCGGACGCATACGTTCATCCCTCCGCCGCCTCCGCAGGAAGCCCACAGCAGCAGCGCCCCGCGCGCCCCGGCCAGCAGCAGTCGCGTGTGAACTCGCCGGTCATAGACTGCCGCAAAAGCCAATCCCGGCAGCGAAACCAGGCAAGGCGGTCATGCCCGAATCTGGCGTCTGCGCCCCAGCAGGGCAATCCCGAAGAGCAGGAACGCGGCGAGGAGGTAGAACTGCAACACGCCCCAAGAAAGTGACTTGGGCGAGGTGAACATGAAGTCGAGGTTCCGGTCGTGATGCACGGGGCCGATGTACCACCAGATGATATACACGGCCTCAAACAGTTTGCCTGTTCCGCTCCAGACCCCCATCGCCAGCGCCAGGCTAGGAATAAAGACGGCGCCGACTGCAAACCCCAACAGGCCGGCCCAATCACGGGCAAGCAGCAGGCGCAAGGCGACGCCGGAGCCCATCAGGACTGCCACGATGACGCCCGCGAGCCATGCCGCGGGGAACTGCCGGCGAAGTGGATGGGCGGCGGAGAAGATAAGTTCGTCTGTTTCATGGCGTGCCTCGCGCGTGCCCATCGCCGACCACAGGAAAATCGGCCAGAGCCATACCCAGGGCAGCAGTTGTCCTCGCGCCTCTTGGGCCGGATTGGCCAGGCTGGCGATGAGGAGCCCGGCGGCCACCACATACCACCACCAGCGCTGGCGCTTCAACATCAGCTGCAGCTCGGCCAGAAGCACCGCAGCAGCGCGGAACCGTAGGGCTGCGGGGTTGAGAGGCGATAGGTGAACCCTCGGCTTGGGCGCGGCACCGCCGTTCATGGCGCCATTCCCCTGTGCATTGGCGGTGGCCGCCGGCTTGCGCCAGCCTGCCAGAAGACGCCACCGCGAGGGCTCCGCCGAGACAGGGCGGACTCGGAAGAAACCGCGCGCGGGATCGAAACGGTCGAAGAGCAATGCGGCCAGTAGGACGAGGGCCAGCGCTACGGCGATCCAGTAGAGCCGCAGCGAAACCAGTTCGGGCGACCAATCGAAGCCTTCCCACACAAAGGTTTGGAGGGCATGTTCACCCGAGTCGCCTAAAGACAGCCCACCCCGGTAGCCGGGAAACTTGGCGAACAACCAGATCTGGAGGTGCGATTCCAAGGCGCCGATGCCCACGAAGTCGGCGAACCCCGTGTGTGCCTCGAGGCCGTAAACCAGGAGGACCATGTAGAGGAAGAAATAGCCCACGTTGCCAATGCCACCGCGCAGCCAGGGAATGGTCTCAAAGACAACCGCCAGGGCAGCCACAAAGGCCATCACCGGCAGAGCAAACAGCAGGAAGGGATGCAGCAGCGGCCAGAACCTTAACCGGTAGCCCTCTCCGGCCCAGAACTGGCCGAGCGCCGCAGCCACTGCCAGGACGGCCACCGCCACGCCCAGCACTGCGAAGTTACTGAAGGCTTTGCCCAGTACGTAGTCCAACCTGCCAATCGGCGTCGTGGCCAGAATCTGACCGACCCGCGTCTGAAGGTCGCGATCCACGGTGTTCTTCACGATGTAGAACCCGGCCAGGGACACGATCAATGTGGTGACCATTGCCATCTGGAGGCCGACCCAGGCTGAATTGTTCACCCCGCGGTATTGTGCAAAGCTCAAGGTGAAGTCACCCACGATAACGGCATAACCCAGATACACGGCACCAACCAGCGTGAGGAGGAAGCTGTACCGCCGCACACGTTCGAGGAAATCGGCACGAGCGAGATGGTAGAGGACGCGTACCGTGTTCATGTGGCTGCCGCCTCGCGATAGGCCGAGATGCAATCGAGATACGCGTCTTCCAGTGTGGGCGGGATGGGCGCGGCATCCGGATGGGGAGACTCCTCGGCCACCACGCGCACATGAACGCCGTCGCTGCGCCGGATAGCGGCGCTGAGGAGAAAGGACTCTTTGACTTTGGCCAAGGCAGAACTGGGGATGACCCACTCCCAGACCTTGCCCGCCACGGACTTCAAGAGGGCTTCGGGCGAGGTGTGAGTCACCAGTCGCCCGTGAGAAATGACGGCCACCTGCGTGGCAGTGGCTTCGACGTCCGAAACAATGTGGGTTGAGAGGATGACAACGCGGTGGCCGGCGAGTTCGGAGAGCAAGTTGCGGAAATGCACGCGCTCCTCGGGGTCGAGGCCAGCGGTGGGCTCGTCCACGATGAGCAGCTTGGGATCGTTTAGCAGTGCCTGGGCGATGCCAATCCGTTGCTTCATGCCGGCGGAGAAACTGCCCAGCGGGCGCTTGCGGGCCTCCAGCAGGTTGACCACCTCCAGGAGGTCGTCAATGCGGCGGCGGGCGGGACGTCCGGCGAGCCCCCTGACGGCCGCGAGGTACTGGAGGAATTCGTCAGCGTTCAGGTTGGGATAAACGCCAAAATCCTGGGGCAGGTAGCCGAGTTCGGCGCGCAGCGCGTCCGGGGAGCACCCCGTGTCCACCCCGTTCCAGGTGACCCGGCCCTCCGTCGCGCGCGTGATGGTTGCCAGGATGCGCATCAGGGTGGTCTTGCCCGCTCCGTTGGGTCCCAACAGCCCCAACACACCCGGGCCCAGCTCCAGGCTGAACTGCTTCAGGGCCCAGACCTTGCCGTTGTACACCTTGCTCACTCTCTCAATCGTTAAGCCCACCGTTTACCCGCCGTGCTCTGCTGCGCTGCGGCGGCCTCCATATGAGAAAACGAAGTTGAGCTTGAGGAAGTTCCGGAAGCCCTGTGAGTATAGCGAGGAATGACGCGCTTTGGCGCCCGGGTGAGCGGTGAGGCAAAGCAGGCAAGTGCCAGAACCAGCGCCAAGCGCGCGGTCGGCGGAAGGACGCCGAAGGGTGGCTGGTCCGGTACAATCTGGGCCAGGCGCCAAATCAAACTCGGGGTGAAGTGAGGACTGAACTGTAGCTTAGAAAAAACCTAGATAAGTCTCAGAGGTGCTGAAGTCGGACACCTACAGAACCGCACGACTCTTCAAGTCGAGTCGCGTGGGTCTCGGCTGCGTCGCCGCTACGCTTGATACCCAGACTCCAAAGAGGTAGCAATCCGCTCCATGTGCGGTAGAATCACCCCATCGTTTCTTCTCAGTCCACGACAGCCTGGCGAGGTCGGAATGAGATTCCGGAAAATGCCGTCGCTTCTCGTGCTGGCGATGGGGCTGGTCCTTCGGTAAGACAACCAGCCAACACACTGGTTACCGGTCAAGTGTAAATCCCTCCTCGGGCCCCGGCAAGCGATCCGCCCGTGTGCGCACTCCCGGGCCCGATGCGGGCATGAAATGCCCATAGTCAGGGAAGCTTGTTTTTCATTCCCAATCCAGCGTGGGTGATTGGGCGGGCTGCTCGCAGCGCGCGTCCGCCACTTTGCTTTGTTTGACGTTGGACGGGGCAGCGATGACCTCCGCGGCAATTGTCATGGCGATTCAGTTCCTTCCGTCAACCGACGGCTTTCGCCGCGCCTAGCTGAGGCGAGCCCCGGCCGTACAGGCTGCCACAATTGGCGTCGCGACAAATTCAGCGGCGGGCCCATTCCTTAGGGGAAGACCTGGGTTGGACAGGCGCCCGACCCCAGACAGCAAACTGCGGAACAAAGACGGCGGGCTATTCGTACTTGAATGAAGAGAGGCACAGGAGCCCGCGGCAGCGGGAGAAGGAGTGCTCATGCATACATTCTGGGAAGACCTGCGTTATAGTTTCCGGCTCTTGCGCAGGAGTCCCGGCTTCACATTGATCGCCGTGCTCGCCTTGGCGCTCGGCATCGGGGCCAACACGGCGATATTCAGCGTTGTGAACGGCGTGCTGCTGCGTCCTCTGCCCTATCCCGACCCAAGCCGGCTGGTGATCGCCAATGAAAGCAACGGGAGTTCCCTGGCGTATCCGAACTTTCTCGACTGGCGCCGCGAAAATCAATGCTTCACGGATATCGCCGCCTCCGGGGGGAGCGACTTCATCCTGACGGGCTCCGGCCAGCCTGAGCGCCTGAGTGGCCAGCGCGTCTCGGCAAGCTTCTTTCCGGTCCTGGGCGTGAACCCGCTGCTCGGCCGCAACTTTCTGCCCGAGGAGGACCGCCTGGGCGCGGGTGGCGTGGTGATGCTCAGCCACGGGTTGTGGCAGCGGCGGTTCGGGGCCTCGCCTGAAATCCTGGGCAAATCCCTCTCGCTGAGTGCCCGCAACTACACCGTGATCGGAATCCTGCCGCGGGACTTCCGTTACCGCGACCAGGGCGAGCTCTACGTTCCGCTCGGTCAATGGGACGCCATCGATCTGCGCGAACGAGAAGCACATATGGGGCTCCGGGGCATCGCGCGTTTGAAGCCCGGCATAACGCTGGCCGCGGCGGAAGCTGAAATGAATGCCATCGCCCGGCAATTGGCTCAGCAGTACCCCAAGTCTAATACCGGGCATGGAGTGCGCCTGACTCCAATGCACGAGGATATCGTTTCCGAGGGCCGGAATACTTTGCTCCTCCTGTTGGGCGCGGTCGGATTTGTGCTGATTATCGCGTGCGCCAACGTGGCCAATCTGTTGTTGGCCCAATCCACGGCGCGCCGGCGCGAGTTCGCGATTCGGGTGGCGCTGGGAGCGACCAGGAAACGGGTGATCGGTCAACTGCTCACGGAAAGCATTTTCCTGGCGGTGGGCGCCGGAGCGCTTGGACTGCTGCTCGCGTTCTGGGGAACGCGGCTGGTGCTGGTGGCTTTCCCCGACATGGTGCCTCGCACCCAGGCGGTTACGGTAGATCCCTACGTCCTCCTCTTTAGCTTGGCCGTTTCCGTGCTCACCGGCGTGCTCTTCGGGCTGGTGCCCGCGTTCCACAGCTCCAATGTGCACCCGCAGGAGGCGCTGAAGGAAGGCGCACGTGGAAGCGGCGGAGGAAGGCATCGCGCGGAGGGCATCTTCGTGGCTCTGGAAGTCGGCTTGGCGGCGGTGTTGCTTGCCGGCGCCGGATTGATGGTCCAGAGCATCTGGCGGCTGTGGCGGGTCGACCCGGGTTTCGATACGCGCCATGTGCTGACCGCTCGGGTCGGTGTCTCGCCAACGGTGATGGCCGATGGGAAGAGCATCCGCCTTGCCTACCAACAGATGCTGGACCGCGTGGAGAGTACGCCGGGCGTGGAGGCTGCCGCGGTTACGAGCCTCGTTCCTCTCAACGGGCACGACAACGATCTGGGCTTCTGGCTCGGCGGCGGGCCGCAGCCGTCGGACGACCAGATGCATTTCGCCTTGTCCTATATCACCACCCCCGATTATCTGCGCGCCATGAACATTCCTCTGCGCGCGGGACGATTCTTTACCGCTCACGACACCACCGCGTCGCCTCTCGTCCTGGTGATTGACGAAGAGATGGCCAAGCACATGTTTCCGGGCCAGGACCCGGTGGGAAAAGAAATCACCCTCATGGTGGTCGGCAGGGTTCAGATCGTGGGCGTGGCCGGCCACGTCAAGCATTGGGGCCTCGATGGCAATGAGGCCGGCAGAACTAGCGATGAAATGTACTTTCCCTTCCTCCAGATACCGGACAAATTTATGTCGCAGATCGTGGTGGGCGTGGATCTCGTGGCGCGCACAGCCACCGAACCTTTAAGCGCGATTTCCGCCGTTCGCGCCCAAGTCGCCGGCCCCACCAACGATCAGCCCATGTACGACGTCAAGAGCATGGAACAAATGATTTCCGAATCGCTCGCGGAACGCCGCTTCGCCATGCTCCTGCTCATCACGTTTTCCGCTACCGCGCTGGTGCTGGCCGCGGTCGGCATCTATGGCGTGATGTCCTATTCGGTCACTCGCCGCACCCATGAGCTGGGAGTGCGCATGGCTCTGGGCGCTACGCGCGGCGACGTTCTGAAACTGGTCGTGCGCGAAGGCATGACGCTGACGGCGAGCGGGATGGCTCTCGGCGTAATCGCCGCCCTCGGCCTTACGCGGCTGCTGGGGAGCTTGCTCTACGGTGTGCGTCCGGCCGATGCTTCAACTGTGGTGGTGGTGTCGCTGGCGCTCGGCGGGGTGGCTTTCCTTGCCAGCTACGTTCCTGCGCGCCGCGCCACCCGCGTGGAGCCGATCCACGCTCTGAGGTACGAGTAGGGCCGTGAAACGACTTTGCCGACTCGTTCCATTCGTTGTAAGCCCCGCAGTCGGCTAGACAGGTGCGATCCCAATACGGGGTTCGGCCTGAGAAGTAGCGGTGTTCGAAGAAGCCTAGTGTGTGACAAAGACGGCCAGGCGAAACAAGCTGCATGATCGGCGATTCCACATCCCTTGCGGGCGCCCTCTTCGATCCCGCTCATCCGTTCCTGCCCACCGTCATGCGCGTGATCCCAAACAGGCTAGTAGAACCTGTAGTTTCGCGGCATGGGAACCTCTGGGAAGGGACAATCACCCAGAGTGAACTCCTTCGGAGTGTAATTCCGCTGGGAGTTCAGGGCCGCCTCCCACGTGATCTCCTGGCCGCTGTAGGCTGATTCGCGGCCCATGATAGCAGTCAGCGTACTCTCCGCCACCTGCTTAGCCTCGTTCAGCGGTTTTCCGGAACGAATGCTCTCAATCAGGTCGATGTGCTCCTGCTCGTAGGGGTCCCGCACTTGACCCTGGAAAACCCATTCCCGATCGCCCTGGATCCGGTTTTCACAGTTGCTCGTGCCCTTGGTTCCCAAGACGGCCGCGCCGACACGGTCTGTACAGCCGTCGATCTGCCGATTCTGGCTGAAGAGGCGGACTCCCCCGGGGTACTCGTACTCGATGGCGAAGTGGTCATAGATATGCCCGTATTCCCAAGAGGGCCGGGCCAATCTGCCGCCCATTCCGTAAGCCCGCACAGGTTTGGCTCCCATGATCCAGTTGATTAGGTCGATCGTATGGATATGTTGCTCCACGAGAATGTCGCCGGAAGCCCAAGTGAAATAGGGCCAATTGCGAAGTTGCCACTCCATCTGTCCCCACCCAGCTTCACGCGGGATCATCCAGATCTCGCCGATATTGAAGTATGCCCGCGCTTCGACGATCTTCCCGATCGCGCCGTCATGGAGCTGGCTGACGGTCTCGATCTGGTCTGCGGAGTGCCGGCGTATGGTCCCCGCCACAATCCCCAGGTTCTTCCGCTTGGCCATCTCCCCCGACTCCAGGATGGAACGTACGCCCGGAGCGTCGACGGCTGCGGGTTTCTCCATAAAGACGTGCTTGCCCGCCTCGATGGCGGCCCGCAGCTCGCGGGGCCGGAAAACCGGGGGGGTTGCCAGGATGACGTAGTTGAGTCCGGCGACCTGGAGCAGCTTATCGCAGCCGTCGAAGCCGACGAAGCAGTGTTCGTCGCGGACACTGGTTCCCACAGCCCGAAGCTGCGCACGGCACTCTTCAAGGCGGTCGCGGAAGAGGTCAGCCAGTGCAATAACCTCCACGTTCTCCGCCATCGCCTTTGCTCCAGGGACAGCGTTCTCGGTGTGGTAGCCCTTTCGAGGGGGTGGGTAGATGACGTTGGTCTTGGCCTGCAGGACGTTCAAAGCGGCGCCGGTGCCGCGGCCCCCGCAGCCGACGACGCCCACCCGGATCGGCTCGGGTGCGGTGAGACCGTACCGGACGTTGACGAACGGAAAGGGGATTGCCGTGGCAACCCCAGCCGCCAATCCATGCTTCAGGAAGCTGCGCCTCGCTATCCCCACTTTGGCGAGTGGCTCAGATGGCTTTCCAGATTTCATTGCGTTTCCTCCTTCTAAAGATGGGATGGCTCTATTGACATCTCAGGAAACGGCCGCAATGCTTCAGGCGATAGAGATTGAAGCTCAGCCCAAGCAGCAGGATCTGGCGTTGCTGCATGGGCAGCAATCAGCCGAGCGCACGGCCCGAGCGCTGGCGCTTCACCGACGAGAGGACGCTCTCGATCAGAGCGCGGTGCCGACATCATAGGCCGTGAGCTAAGGCGAGTCAACGTATGGGATTGGGAAGCCTGAAGAGGTGAGGCCGCTTCACGCCTTCCGGCAGCCAGTTAGCCGCATAGGCGCGAGCCCTAGAAGTGGCGAACACATTCCTTAGTCCGCGCTCGGCGGAGCGTTGGACCGATTCTGCACGAATGGTCGCGCACTCGGAAATTACTCTGAAGTGGTCGCAGAAGAATATATTCGCTCGTCACGCTGCAAGCCACTGCCGGTCAAGAGGTTACGCTGGGTTTTAGGGATTCTGCCTGGGAAGTTGGCTTCCCGGAAAATGGCCGCCAGCCAATATAGATCCTGTGTGACGGCGAAGGGTAGACCCATGACCTGGCAGAAGTCCGGCATCGGAGGCAACCCAGGATTACTCGCCCCTTGGCGACTAGGGTGGACCTATCTTTGCGGGACGCGTTTGGGATGCTGGCGAGACCAGTGGCGATAAGGAGATCCCAACAACCCGTATGTGGTTGTTCTCGCCGTTTCACTATTGGTCGACCACTAACATAAATGGTGGTTGAGGAGTACTGTGGGTCCTTCGGTCTCTCTGTTGGAGGTCCGCAGTACTTCTCCGGTACCTGTTTTCCGCTTGACGCGCAGAACTCAGCATGCGTTAGCGCGTGACGTCATCCAGGTGTTCCCTGTGTTTTCAACCAACCCCAGTCCGAACAGCCCGCCCGCTGCAGACCAACCCCATTCCCCGTAAGCCAGACGCCCGTGAAGATGTTGTACCGCGAAAGCCTCGCCGGCGGGCCGGTGGGAACTTGGGTCGAGTCGCTGTCCCCAGAAACAGCTATGCCCGTCGCGGCTGGAGGTGAAGTAAAGCAGGTTCCCATCCGGCGACCAGTTGGCCCAATCTTGAGGCTCCGATGCCGTGATCGGAATCCAGGCGCTTTCGGGAACCGGTTTCGGTCCATCGATCGGTGCGATCACGATCTATCCGCGATTTGGCCCGGTTCGAATCGTGAAACTGACCCAGCGATTGTCGGGCGAAAACCGGCCGTAGAGTAAATGGTGTCGGGGATGCTTCAGCAGTGGAGTCTGTTGACGCGAAGCGACGTCCAGAACGTCAATGTGGTATGGATTGCCGGCGAACACCAGTAATGTCTTCTCATCGCGCGACCAGTCTGTAGCTCGCAGACATCCTTCACACATCTTCTCCGGTGTGCCGCCAGGAGTGGATGCATACACGACCCTCTTATTTTTTTCGAACACTGAGGATGCGATTCGGTCGCCGGACGCATTGATCACGGGATAAAGGTCGATAAACGATGAGCTGGTTACACCCAACCCTTAGGGTCCCTTGAACCAATTCACCTGACCGGGCCCAGGTAGCGGTCGAGCCAGGCCAGGGTTTCCTTGATATATTCGTTTCTGGGAGGGACGTGGTCAGTCCCGTACAATTTCAGTTGCTTGTCCGGGGCCGGAGTCCCTAAAAGGTCAAACATAGGTTTTGCCGATGTCGCCAGAGGGAAGATCGTGTCGTATTTGCCATTCAAGATTAAAGTTGGGATTTTAACTCGGCTCACATAGTTTATGTCATTCACCTCAGGACGCGAACGTCCCGCGGGGCTCAGGCCTGCTGCGATTAAGACACTGACTTTGAGACGTTCCTCCACGGCGGGGATGATCCCCCCGAACTCTCCCCCCCAACTGAATCCGTAGTAGGCCAGTTTCTTGCTGTCGATATCCGGGCGAGTCTCCAGGTAGTCGACACATCTTCTGAAGTCCTTAACCTGCTGAACAAGTAACTCAGCGTGTTGATGAGAACTCTGGTCACCCTCGATGACGGCAACCAGGGCGGCATTCCCGCGCTCGAAGGTCCCTTTATAGATAGGGTAGAGGACCGCGCGACCATTCTTCACGATGTAATCAAGACGCCTTGTAAACTCAACATAGCTTTCGAGGTCTTGGCTCGATCTCTGATATTCGGAAGCGCTCCCGGGAAAATAGATGACTGTCTGATAAGGGGGCGCTGCACTCCTGGGAAGGAAAAGATAGGCAGGAACCCTCTCATTGCCATAGGCCGCATCAAAGGTTATCCTTTCCTGAATCCATTCAGAGCTCTCTCGCCTCGATTCCACGTGGGCCTTCAAATCCGTCTCGTCGTAGGAGAACTCTGCTTTGTAAGCCTCAAAAACAGAGTCCGTAACTGGCTTTTCTTTGTAGTAATCCCTAGTTTCACCAAGGTTTGCCATTTGAAACGCTGGCTGAGGTATCTTTCCTGGATCAGGGTAGAGAGCGCACCGGAACCCGTTTTTGGCAGAACGATCCATGGGAGGAGCTTGACTCAAATTACCGAACATATAAGTCGGATCGTCCCAGGCGCCTCCCCTGATCAATCGTCCTTTCGGGGTTTCGTTCCAGCACCATTCCCTCACATTCCCCGCCATGTCAAAGGCTCCTTAGGGCGCGATACCTGGAAGGCTCCCCACTGGAATAGGGCCTTTCTGGTTGAAATTACTAAAGGGAGCAAAAGCGGCAAAACCTCCGAGTGCCTCGTATTTAATTAAGGGAGTACTTTCCCCTCTTGCGATACCCCAATGGTGTCCTGTCGGCAGGCTCTTTCCGGCAAACTCTGCATATGCTGCCGCCTCATACCAACTGATTCCCGAGACCGGATAATCGCCCTGTCCCTCAGGATAGTCTCCAGCCTCCCACGTGGCAGGACCGGGTTGACCTGATTGGTCTACGAATTCCTTGAGGGCCTCTTCCCAACCCAGTTCTCTTCCGTCTTTAATGAATCTCTGCTTCCAGTATTTCTTGTCTCTGTATCCCCCGCTGTTAACGAACTCCTTGTGCTGTTTGTTTGTGACTTCGTACCTGTCGATATAAAAGTCGTTTAATTCGCCCATCTCCGTTTTCGCGCCGGATACGCGCACCATGTCCGGCGGAATGCTTCCCTTCTTGTCCAGCACTCTCACGAGATCGTAAGGAATTTGGAACCGATCATGTTTCGTCAAGTCCTCATCGCAAGTGGTAGACGCAGCCAGGACCGTCTCATAGCCTTCCTTTTCCAGTTTCCATCTGAAGATCGCGATGGGTACCCTGATCTTCTCCAGGGGCGAAACACCCACATATTTCCATTCACTGTCTGGCGCCTTGTATTCTTTCATGTAGACTTTCGCGCCGGGAGGCTGGGTCTTGACGCTCATGTTGAAGGAAATTTTTGAAAAGAGCCCGGCGAGCCTGGGATCATGCGGAATGTATGCTTCTGCCTTTTCCGCAAGTGCGTAAGCAGCAGTGGTATCCCGCCAAAAGTCCCCTTCTTCCAACAACCGCTCGATCTGGGGAAGGGCTTCTTGCCTGGCCCAACGGATTTTGGCCTGTCGGCTTAGGGACCAGTGGGTAAAGAGTCCGACCGCAAGCAGAAGGATCATAGCCGGAATAGCCACCCGCGGGTTTCGGGCCCGGCGGACCAGCCATCGAAGATTTAGTGGCCCGGCTTCAGCGATGCGAAGGCTTTCTTGATATCCGCGCAGGTCTTTCAGCACTTCCTCGGCGGACGAATAGCGCGATTCCGGTTTCTTCTCTAGAGCACGCTGGACAATCCGTTCCAAGTCGAGAGGAACGTCCGGCCTGAGAGTTTTCAGACGCTGGGGTTGCTCATGCACAATCGAGTAAAGAAGAGAAGCCCCACGCTCTCCTTTGAAGGGCAACTGGCCCGTCAGCATTTCGTACAAAACCACCCCCAGCGACCAGAGGTCGGTGCGCGCATCAACTTTTTCCCCCCGCGCTTGCTCCGGCGACATGTAGTCCACCGTTCCCATCGCCACGCCCGGAATGGTCAGATGCTCTCGGTCGATCGCGGCGGGAGGCTCGTCCTGTAGGGGCATCCCCTGGGGCGCCCTGGGCGGGACAAGCCCCGCCGCGACGGTCAATTTCGCCAGACCGAAGTCGAAAATCTTCGCCTGCCCGCGCGTGGTGACGAAGATATTCGCCGGCTTGATGTCGCGATGGATGATGCCCTTCCGGTGCGCTACCTCCAACGCGTCAGTGATCTGAATCGCCAGTTCCAGCACCTCCTCGATTCTCAGGGGTTTGCCTTCGATGTGATGCTTGAGGGTCTGGCCCTCCAAGCACTCCATCACGATGAAGGGCTGGCCTGCGTGCTCGTCAATGTCGTGAACGGTACAGATGTTGGGATGGTTCAGAGCCGAAGCAGCTCGCGCCTCGCACTGGAGGCGGCTGAGAGTCTGGGGATCGCGAGCCACTTCATCCGGAAGAAACTTAAGAGCCACGAAACGATGGAGTCGAGTGTCCTCGGCCTTGTAGACGACGCCCATCCCGCCACCGCCCAGCTTTCCCACAAGGCAGTAATGCGAAACGGTCCGTCCGATCAGGGAATCGTCGCGTTCCCGTGCATCCCCGCTCTGCTGCCGAGCCATGGCCCTCGCGGTGACTTCTATCGCCGGATGCTGCAGGAACCTTCCGGCCCGCTGATCTGACATGAGCAGGGACCGGACTTCGCGCTCCAGCGCCTCGTCTCCCGCGCAGGCCTGCCACAGAAACGCCTCGCGCTCTTCGGGCGGAAGGTCCAGCGCCGACTGCAGCACGTCATCGACTTGTTTCCATCGTTCGGAGTCCATTAATCGTCCCGCCAGTCAGCTCGCGGTACAGCCAGGCCTTAGCCGCCCTCCACTCGCGCTTCACGGTGATCGGCGACACTTTCAGCACCTCGGCGGTCTCTTCGACAGAGAGTCCGCCAAAGAAGCGCATTTCGACAACGCGCACCTTTCGTGGGTCGATCCGGGCCAGCGCGTTCATCGCGTCATCAAGGGCCGTCAGGTCTTCGTCCTCATCGCCGCCCACGACGCTGGCCTGTTCCAGTGAGATGCGCTGCACACCACCTCCGCGTTTCAGGTTGTGGCGGCGCGCGTGCTCCACCAAAATGCGCCGCATCACCTGCGCAGCGACCGCGAGGAAGTGTGCGCGATCCTGCCACTGCATGCGCCTATAGTCCACGAGGCGCATGTAGGCCTCATTGACCAAAGCCGTGGTTTGGAGACTGTGGCCGGAGCGCTCACGCCTCATGTAACGACGCGCCAAGTGGTGGAGCTCGCTATAAACGATGGGGGTCAGCCTTTCCAGCGCGCTCTGGTCTCCGTCACTCCAGGCTCGGAGCAGACCGCTCACCTCCTCGCAAGGTGGCGTTTTCACCTCACCTTTGTGTAGTGTCAACCGCTGCATTACCTACCCACTACCCTAAATTATAGCCCCTCCATTGAAAAAAGTCTTCACATGATCCTTTGGTTCTCCCGTTTGCGCCTACCAAGATGAAGGGCTAAAAAGACGGCTGAGAACGCTTCGATCGGCGCGTTAGGCGCTGCGGGCGATGCGTCGCCCGGAGTGTCTGGTGGCGCATGACGGCATCAAGCCGAAATCAAAAGGAGGCAACATGAAGTCGAGAACAATCAGGTGGATTACGGCGATGACTCTGGTGAGCGGGCTGGCGATGCCGGTTTGGCTCACTGCGCAGGAAGATACAGAGACCCAGGAACAGAAATCCGTAAAGATGACGTTTTCGGGTAACGCTGCGGCCAGCCCGATCAATCTAAACCAGCCCGACACAAGTACCAGCGAAGAGGATCTCGCCGGAAACGGTCCGCTGGGATCGTTTACCTTTCGATATGTCAGGCCTACCCCAAATTTTCCTTCGTCGCAGCCGCCCAGCAATTGCTCGGGCCCAGCTCAGCTCTATTTTCCAAATATCCCCGGCGCTGGCGCGGGCATATTTCGCTTCCAGGACGGAAGTCTATTGACGGTCACACTCACCCAGGGAGGCGATTGCATAGATCTCGTGCCTGTTCCGGAGGCCCACTGTATTTTGACGATGCCAATCACGGGTGGAACCGGCCGTTTCAAGAATGCGTCCGGCGTCCTTACGTTGACCGAGACGGCGCTGCCGGTGTTGGCCGACGCCTCTGGCAATCCCGTCTTCTTTACTGAAACGGGGCAGATTACGGGAACGGTTTCCGGAGTGGCCAAAGGGGAGTCAAGGCAAGGCGAGCGGCAATAGGTATCGAGACAAGGGGATGGCTGGCGAGACATCTTAAGTCATCTGAATGGGCGATCGAAGCGATACGTCGCCCGTGGGCTGTCGTGCAACGTCGCATGACAGACTCAAGCAGTCGTGACTTCCGGAGGAGGAGATATGAAATTTGGATTACTCGTCTCGACAACAGCAGCCGGTTTGTTGGCTGCGCTCGCAATAACGGTTTCGGTCCCCGCACAGGAACAGTCGATGAGGGGGGAACCGGCTCGATACATCGTTAGAGATCTCGGTCCCGCGGGCGCGCCGCTGAGCGAGGCGTACTTGATTACCAGCAATGGTCTGGTAGGCGGTGCGGCAGCTAACTCTGACGGCACGATGCACGCCGTCCTTTGGTACAACGCGCTTCTCAAGGACATCACCAAACACAACCTGGGAGGGCCAAACAGCGCAGCATTTAGCGTCAACGAGATTGGCCGGGCTGTAGGTCAAGCTGAGACTTCGGACGCCGACGAGGAAGACTTTTGCGGGTTCAACTTTCTCGGATTTCCCTCCGAGACAGCGTGTCTGCCCTTTTTGTGGGAACGCGGGGCGATGACAAAGCTCCCGACGCTCGGAGGCGCAAACGGCTTCGCGAACAGCATCAACACACGAGGTGAAGTGGCCGGTCTTGCGGAGACTACCATGACGGACCCCACTCCCGGCTGCCCCGTCCACCAGTTTGAGCCGGTCATTTGGAAGAATGGCCTTGTTAAGGCGCTTCCCACTTACCCTGGCGATCCGGATGGGGTCGCGGCCTTTATCAACGATAAGGGTCAGGTGGTGGGCGCCTCGGGCACCTGTACATTGTTCAACTCGAGCAGTGGTCTCTATCTCGTCGAAGATCACGCCTTGCTGTGGGACCACGATTCGGTGACGGACCTCGGCAACCTGGGCGGAAGCGGCGGGATCGCTGGAAACCACGCTTGTGCAATCAACAATCGGGGTCAAGTAGTTGGCCATTCGGAACTGGCAAACGACACAACCTTTCATGGCTTCCTATGGACCAGAGAGGCGGGGAAGATGCTAGACCTCGGCACGCTGCCGGGGGACTATGCGAGTCTCGGGCTCGGCATTAACGATCGAGGCGAGGTAGTTGGAGCGTCGCTGGACGCGAATTTCAGCCCACGAGCAATCGTGTGGAAGAACGGCGTCATGGCCGACCTCAACACCCTCATCCCCACGGATGCGCCGTTGTATCTGCTGCTTGCTATCTCGATCAATGACGCCGGAGAGATCGTAGGCCAAGCTGTGCAAAAAAGCACTGGGGACGTACACGCCTTTCTTGCCACCCCCGCGCGGCCAGGGTCGCGCTGATAAGAAGGGATGTAAGGATGGCTGGCGCAGACATCCGGTTTCTGATGTCTGCGAGGTTCGCGGTAGCGAACCGGGGGTTTGCATCGGCTGTTCCCGGCAAGCGGCTCGCTCCGCGAAATCGCAGGCCTCATAGGACAGAGGTCTGCGCCAGCCCACCTGCGGCAAATTGAATTAGGGGGTGTAGGGGCGGCCCTTGTGGCCGCCCTGGGGCAACCATCCCGCGCCTGCGGAACCCCTACGACGCGACGGCAAAACTCGATTCTTTCATAGCTTCAACGGCCTGGGTGCGAGAATCCGTCTTTTTCTTGCCAGCAAGCCCTGAAAGGGCGAAATAGCACTCGGGAAGGCACGCGGACGGCCGCCTGAGCTTGGTCGGTGGTTTTGTCATGCCCTTTCAGGGCTGCCGAACCCCAGCGCGGTAGACTTTGTGACCCAGGCCGGTGAACCTGTGAATTAATCCATGGACGGACAGACCAGTTTCACGCAAAGGCGCAAAGTACGCAAAGGCCGCAAAGAGAA
>PMYF01000021.1 GCA_003171295.1 Acidobacteriota bacterium
GCGCAGAACCATGAGATACGTGGTCAGATCAATGTCGTTCCGGCTGCGCGCCGTATGCATCTTGCCTGCGTTCTCATACCCGCAAACAGCCGCCAGCTCCCTCTCTACAAAAAAATATAGATCCTCAAAGCTGCCGTCATACGCGGCGTTCCGGATCTTCTCAAAGTCCAGCGCATTGAGCGCGCACAAACACTGCGCAACTTCAGATCGCGCCATAATGCCTTGCCGCCCAAGCATCAGCGTGTGCGCATATTGGATTTCAAGCAGGGGTTCGAGGTAAAACCGTTTGGCGTCAGCAAAGACCGGGGCAAGCACCGTATCGCGGTAGATCGGCGCGGGGAAGGCCGACTTGTGCTTTCGTGAAACAATCTCCTCCATTGGTTTCCTTTCGAGTCATTATCCCATGGCAGAGGCAGGGTTTTATGAAGTGCACCGCTTAAAGAGGCCGAGGCGGCGNNTTCCCGCACTGACTTGCAGAATCCTTAAATTTTGCCCCCCGGCTAACCGGGGGGCATGGTGTTGAATTAGAAGTCGAACTTCATGCCAAATTGAATGATGCGCGCTTCCAGCAGTGTGCTGGTCGGTTTGAATGTCGGCGCCGTGATGATGGTGCAGATCGGCCCGAGCGGGTTGCCGGTAGTCGTAACAACCGTTGCTGTTGTGTTGATCGAGGTCACATTGGAACGATTGAGGAGGTTGTTCGCTTCAATCAGCAGTTTGGGCTGTACCTTGTGAAAGAGCGTGGCCAGCGTGCGCGTGTAGCGAAGATCATACTGATAAATCGCCGGGGTGCGAACCGTGTCCCGACCAACGTAGAGCGGGCGGCTTGTGGCAATACCGTCTCCGTTGAGCTTCGGGCTTACGGTAATCGACTGCTCGTCGCCGGAGGACATATTCCCCAGCAAAGCAAAGGTGTTGTCCTTTACGGCGCTGTTCAGAATGTGGTTTTCAAAGTGGGTGTTGGGCTGATAGACGAGGCTGATCGTAAATGCATTCGGCCGGTTGATGCCGCTGTTTCCACGGTCGCGATTCGGATTCGAGGTATCTTCAACCGGGGTGCTGAACTCGTAGGAATTGCCTTCCGGCGTGTTCGAGATGGCATGGGCCCAGGTGTAGGAGGCGCTGGTGGTGAGACCGGCAGAGAGCCTGTGTTCGTAGGTCGCAGTCAGCGCGTTGTAGGACGAGTTCGAGCCGATGTCTATGAGCGTGATGTTGTTGACGGGGTTGCCGTTGCTCAGCGTCGTATATTGGCGCGCACTGCCGTAGATTGGCCGTCCATCTGCAAGATAGCCGGTCGGCGTTGTATTGAGCAGGTTCAAGTTGCGCAGGAACTGCATGTTGCGCCCATTCGTCAGGATGTAGCCAACGGTCAGCGAGTCGTTCTTCGCGATCTGTTGGGCCACCTGCAGATTGGCGTTCCATACATACTCATTCTTGAAGCGCGGCGTCAGAGCATAGATGCTCTGGGTTGGCACGCACCCTGCCGGCAGGTTCTGCGGGCTGTTCGGAAATACCGGCTGGCATGTCCCCGGCGTGGAGCTTCCAGCGATCGTTGTTATGAAGGAACCAGTACCCGCCGCACCATTGTTGTAGAGCGGGTTGTACCAGGTATTGGTCGGCGTGGCTTCATAGAAGATGCCCGCGTTCAGGCGCACCACTGTTTTTGCGTACGGCTGGTAGGAGACGCCCAGGCGAGGAGAAAAATTGCCTTTCGGCGTGCGGAAACTGTTGGTATAGAAGAACGGCTCGCCTGCCGGAGGGTTTGGCGCGCGATACTGGTCGTAGCGAACGCCGTAGGTCACCAGCAGATTCTTGCGGAGCTGCCATGCGTCCTGACCAAAAAGGTCGTAGAAGAAGGAGTGGTACGCGGCGCCCGGATTACCGATGCTCGCACTCACACTGGAGTAGATCTGATCCGAACCCGCTGGTGTGTTTGTCTTTGCGGCCTGATATTGCGCAATCGAGGCGAACGTGTATTGCGTGTAGATGTCCGCAAGCTGTGTGTCGAGGTTCTGCTGCATTCCGAACCCGAACTTCATTGCATGCTTGCCCTTGATCCAGGTTACGTTGTCGTTGAAGCTGGGAATCTTTTCCTGGTACTTATCCCCGACGGAGTTCGACCCGCCAAAATTGGCTACGCCCGAGATCGTGACCATTGGCCCTGCGCCTGTTAGCGCATCGGCGACATGATGCTCATTGCGATAGGGCCATGAGCCGCGGAATTCGTTGAACAGGCTCGGAGAGAAGGTAGTAACCCATTGCGCTCCGATGATGTGGGCGCGATCCTGGAAGTCAGCCGCGGCGCTCACTGCATATTGGCCGCCCACATCGCTGTTGAAGGGATAGACGTTGCGGAAGTAGTTGTAGCGGATGAAGACCTGATTCTTCTTGTTAAGCGCTGCGTCAATGCGGGTATCAAACCACTGAGCGTGTTGCACTGTGGGCGCAGTATTGAAGTCACTCGCGCTTTCGCCCAGGGCTTCCAACGCAGTCTTATTGGCGGAACTGATGGTATTCGGCTGCGGGTAAGAACGCCTCAGGTGCTCATAGGCGGCATAGAAGAAGAGCTTATCTTTGATGACCGGCCCGCCGACATTCCCGATCACGTCATCAACGTGCAGGCTGGGCTTCGGTACGCCACCCGTAGCAGGATTGCAGTTAATCAGAATCGGGCAAGAGCTGGCTGCCTCTGGCCGCCAGATGTAATCCGCCGTACCATGGAATGTGTTGGTGCCCGACCCGGTAATGGTGTTGAAGATAACGCCCGCGGTGTTACCAAACTCCGGCGAGTAGCTATTTGAAATTGTCTCAATTTCACGCACGTACGAATCGGAGATGGCAAAGAGACGCAATCCATAACGGTCTGTCTCTGTATCGACCATACCATCCAACTGAAAGTTGACGCGGTCCACCAGGCCATTGGTGTCTACCGTGCGCGGAATGCCGTTTTCCGGATTGGGGTGTCCGCTGATGCCCGGCTGGAACAAGATGAAGTTGTAGGGGTTGCGCGACGAGAGGGGAAGGTTCTGTGTTTCTTCCACGGAGATGGTCCGGCTGAGGTCAAGCCGCGACGGCTCCAGAATGGGCGCATCGCCAACCACCAGCACCTGCGTGGCTACACTTCCGGTCCTCAGTTGCACATCCACGGTGACGCTGCTGCCTGCTTCCACATTCACGCCCTTCTGTGTGAGTGGCGCAAATCCAGTTGCTTCCGCTAACACGGAGTAGGCGCCAAGCGGAAGGTTCGGTATAACGTACGCGCCGTCATCGCCCGATTTTGTTTGCCGCGTAAATCCGGTGGCCAGGTTGGTGATGGTGACACCGACGCCGGGCAGAACAGCGCCAGAACTGTCCGTGACAGTGCCCCGGATTGTTCCATTAATCGACTGAGATTGCCCCATGGCAC
>PMYF01000215.1:0-6521 GCA_003171295.1 Acidobacteriota bacterium
GATTGGGCTTCACGATGTCGATGCGAATCTCGGGGCTCTTGCCCTTCCGGTAGAGGATCTGGCCCGTTTCCGTAGACTTGTCGTCCACGAGCACCGTAACCTTCGTGTACTCGAGGTTAGCCGAAACGGTTTTCAAGCGCTTGGCCGCTTCGTTCATGCGGGCAAGAATTTCCGCGAGGTCCGTGGGCGCCTTACCTTTGCGGCCCAGGGCCGGGTGTGCCAGCGCCAGCGCCACGGCGGTGGCGAAGATAAGTGGGTGCATCCATGATTTGAGGGTGTTTGGCATGATGTCAAGAACCGGTCCGACGCTGTTCCGGCCGGGATACTCCCGCACCGGCGAACGCCTAAGTTATTCCTCCACTACCACCGTGTAGCCAAGGATGACCTGATTGCGGTCCCGGAGGGCGGTGATCGATTTCACCGTGAAGGGCTTCTGCACGTGCTGCCGGAGGATGATCGGGATGGCGTCCTCGGCTTTCTGGTCGAGGGATTCCACCAACCGGGCGTCCAACAGGTAGCGCACGGTCTTGTTGACGCGGCCTATCTCAACGACGCCTGGATGATGGCGCAGGTCGCTCAACTGCAGAGTGGGGCGATCGTTGAACCAGGTGCGAGGGGACAGAAAGATGAAGGCCAGGATGGCCAGGACAATCAAATCGTACTGCCAACTGCCGCGTTCGTAGGACCACAAGATACTGCGCGTCAGCACCAGCTTGAGGGTGGCGCCCACTTTGCGCAAGGGTGCTTCCCCCGACTGGGGCGGTGCTTGCGGGAGACTCTGATCGGGAACGTCCATGCTCTCGGCCATAAAGGGTAGCTTGAAGAAAATAGCGAGAAATGCGGGAAGAATCAACCGGAAACAACATGGCCATCCCGCATGCGGATGATCCGGTCTGCAACGGCGGCGGCCTCGGGGTTATGCGTAATCATCAAAATGGTCTGCCGGAATGTCCGGTTGAGTTCGCGCAACATGTCGAGCACGATTTGGGAGTTCTCCGTGTCCAGGTTGCCGGTGGGCTCGTCGGCCAGCAGGATTTTGGGTTCACAAATCACCGCGCGCGCGATGGCCACGCGCTGCTGCTCCCCCCCGGATAGCGCGAAGGGACGGTGTTCCAGCTTTTCCTGAATGCCCAACATGCTGGTGATCGCGTTGAAACGGTGCGGGTTGAAGCCGTTGCCCTGAATGTGCTGAGCGATGGAAATGTTGTGGCGCGCCGAGAGGGTGGGCAACAGGTTGAAGCGTTGGAAGACGAAGCCAATCGTGTGGCGGCGGAAGCGCGTGCGGTCGGCATCCGACATATTGGAAAAGTCGTTGCCGTCCACAAACACACGCCCTGAGGTGGGGTTCGTCAGACCGCCCAGCACATGCAGCAGGGTGGACTTTCCACATCCGGAGGGTCCCACGACCGCCAGAAATTCGCCTTCCTGCACAAGCAAGTCCACCCCCCGCAGCGCCGGAACAGCCACTTTGCCGATGCGGTAAATCTTCTTCAGGCCTTGAGTGGAGATTATAGGTTCCACGTGATTTCTTCATCCCCCCTGGGCTGGCCGCGGCCCTCGGTGAACTTGGGGGGTAGGGCGCTGCCACCTACAATGCCAGACGTGGGCGGAGCCTGCGTGGTTACTCGTACGCAAGGGCATCCACCGGGTCCAGTTGGGCCGCTCGCATGGCAGGGTAGAACGCCCCCAGCAGGTTTCCGGCGATCGCCAGCAGCGCGGCATACAGGGCCCACTCCGACGACAGTTCAACCGAGAGAGTGGGAAACACCACCAGAAAGCCCTTACGTACGAGCAGGCTACCGACGAACCCGGCCAGGATACCGACCGCGGCCAGCAGTCCAGCCTCGCGCAGAATGATGGCTATGATATACCCTTTTGAAGCTCCCAGAGATTTTAAAATGCCGATCTCCCGCGTGCGCTCGGTGATGGTGGTGTACATCGAAAGGAAAATAACCAGAAATCCGATGCCTACGGCGATCCCAATCATAGCGGTGATAAAGTAGTTGAGCCCGGGGAGGTTATTCGATGTCATCATCGACATATAGTCTTTAATGGGCAGCACCGAGTGCTTGGGCAGCAGCTTGTGGATCGCTTCCGTCACGCCCTCGCTGTAAGCGGGGTCGGTGCACTTGACATAAAAGATCGAGACCTTGTCCTGGGCTCCCATCATTTCCTGGGCGGTGGTCAGGGGAATGAAAAGGCGTGCCCCTTTGCCGTGCTCGACGATGCCGGCCACGCGAAAATCGTGACTCAGCAGATTCAATGACTGCCCCACCCGGATGTGATTGGCCTTCGCGTACCAGTCGTCCACCAGGATGTCAGAGGGGGCTTGGAAGGGTCCGCCGGCATGGTAAACAAAGCCTCCCGAAATTCGGTCGAAGCTGGCCAGGTCAATGCCGTAGATAAGGTTGAGCCCCCCCACCGAATTCACCAGGATCAGCGTTGGCGACACGGCCAGAACGTGCGGAATCTCCTCCAGGCGGTCGCCGATCTTGAGGGGCATGGGAGCTTGCGACAGCCCCAGCAGGAACGAGGCGTTAGGTGGTTGCACCAGGATGTCCGCGCCCACACCCTCGACGCGCCTGGCGCTTTCGTGCACCAGTCCGTGGCAGAGCCCCACCACCAGCATGACCATGCCCACCTCGATAGCCACGGCCAGCACGCTTATTCCCGTCCGGATGGGACGGTGGAGGATGTTGGAGATGATCATCCTATTGACCACGCGGATTCTCCTCCTGCGTGGCCGCGCTGAGGTCCACCAGTTGCGCTCCCTCGGGCTTCCGCAGTTCGAATTTCTCCGGTGGGATGGGCTGGTTGAACGTGGCCTTCTCAATGGTAATCGTCAGCCGGTAATCCTCCGCCGGCCGCGCCACTTCAATGTGCGTGGGGTAATGGACGCCCTCGAAATCCTGGTAGGCCGCGTAGCGGACGTCCTCGGTGTAGGTGCCCGCCGCTTCATAGAATTGCATGCGGGTCAGTTCCAGGTCAGCGCGGTCGAACCACACTTTGCGGTGCAGTACCAGGTCGCCCGCCGCCTGGGCTTCCACCACCGTCACCACGTAGTAACGGCGCGCGCCCTCCTCGGCTTCTTCCAGAATACACTTTTCGCGCTCCGCGTTGATGGGCGGAACGCATAAGGCCTGTAAGATATGCTGCGGCCGCAGGTTCTCCAGGGCGTTCTTCGCGGCCCGGTGGAATGAGGTCTTGCCCACAATGAACTTCTGTTTGGGTGGGATGGAGAGGCGGAATTCTTCGCCGTTTGAAACCATGTCAAAAACGGTCGTCCGGACCACGGGCGCCAAGCCCAGAATATGGATCAGTGCGGGCTTCTCCACCAAGATGAAGCCTTTTACGTCGTGATACTCTTTGATGATCCCGGAATAAACTGACCCGGCCGTCGGCTCCAGTTCAACCGTGGCGGTAAGCGTTCGAACGGCTTCACTCTGATAGTTGATCTTGGAAACGAGTTCGGCCAGCGTAGCCTCGCGCGCCGGAGGAGGCAGTTCCGATGGATGAAGGCGAGTTTCCTTGCGGACCAGACATCCCGGCGCGGCCAGGAGCAGGGCAGCCAGAACTAGCCCGAACCCAATCTTCGCTTTCTCATGAAGTGCAGTTCGCAAGGTAGCAACCCCTAAAATGTAACAGACCCTTTGATATCTGTCAATTCAACTCTCCGATGGCAGTCAGGCCCTTTATCCATAAGCACTTGCAGGAAACCTGGCAAGCGCTGCGTGTGCCCACATTTCGGCAGCCTGCCGAGAATTTCCTCCATTACCGGCACCTGCAGATGGCACATGGCCTGTCCCCAGCCTTCCAAGTCTTTGATTCTCCATGTACCCTAACTGTTCCCATCTTCCTCCCTCATTTCCAACCAGGAAGAAAGGCAAGACTCGTTCCAAACCTCCCGTTACCAGCAGGGTATTCCGATTTCCTTTCGTGGGTCTAGTCGTGGACTTCCTTTACGCCACGCCATTTGGCTGCAATCAGCGGAGAGAAGGTGAGCACCGCGAGCCCCACCGGAAGTAATCCACCATGAAGGATATTGTAGTCCGATGCCAGAGCCGCCCAAGAACGGCCCAAGGCATAGTGGCCCAGGCCCAGTTCAAAGCTTACGGTTAGCGCGAGCCAGGTTAGCCCCACGCCGATGAGTGATGGGGTGCCGGCGGCGCGAATCCATCGGATAAACAAGCAGACGATAGACAGGATCTAGAGCGAGCCGGTGAAGACGCTAACTTGGCGGGCCAGAAAATCTCCGAGATGGGGAGCAAGGAAAACGGTTCGCAAGGCTCCATGGATGAACTCCATGCTCATCATCACGAGCCATACCGTAAAGACTCTTAGCCAAAACACTTAACCACCGTTAGGACCCTGGATTTTTTCGAACTCGGTCGATACGTGGAGGGAGGGCGGGGGACCCGTACGGGGAGCCGCTCTTGCCTGCCTGCGAGGTTTACCCCTGCGGAATTCTGAGCGAACCCACCAAATCGCCAAGGTGCAGCCGTTTGCGCCGGCAGTAATCATTGAGGCCTTCCACAATCCGCGTCGCGGTGCGCGGATCGTAGAAATTGGCCGTGCCGACCTGAACGGCGCGAGCCCCCGCGATGAGGAATTCCAGCGCGTCTTCCGTGCTCGCGATACCGCCGATGCCGATGACGGGAATCTTCACGGCCCGCGCCGCCTGGTAGACCATGCGCAACGCCACGGGCTTGATGCCGGGTCCAGAAAGCCCTGCCGTGACGTTGGAGATCCGTGGCGTGCGGGTTTCGACGTCGATGGCCATGCCGACGAAAGTGTTGACGAGTGAGAGGGCGTCGGCGCCCGCGCCTTCCGCCACCCGCGCGAACATAGCGATGTCTGTGACATTGGGCGAGAGCTTGACGAAGAGCGGATAGCGCGCCACCTTTTTCGAAGCCGCTACTACTTCCTCCGTCAGGCGCGGGTCGCTGCCGTATACGATGCCGCCACAGCGCGTGTTAGGGCAGGAAATATTCAGTTCGTACGCCGCGATGCCTTCGCCGGCGTTCAGGATGTCAATGCAGCGCACGTAGTCTTCCGTGGAGTAAGCGAAAACATTCACTACGGTGCGCGCCTGGAGCGTGCGCAGGAAGGGCAGCTTTTCGCTCAGGAAGCGCCGGGCGCCCACGTTCTGCAGGCCGATGGCGTTTAGCATTCCCGAGTCGGTTTCGTAAATGCGCGGCGGCGGGTTGCCTTCCATGGGCTCCGGCGAGATGCCCTTTACGCAAATTGCCCCAAGCTGATTGAGATCGATCAAGTGGGCGAATTCCTTGCCGTAGCCGAATGTCCCGCTCGCCGTCCATACGGGATTCTGGAAACGCACGCCGGCGATTTCGGTTTCGATCTGAGGAACGAATTCCCCGGCAGGCGTTGGGGCCTCCAAAGGCGCCCCCGACCGGCGCGGTTCCTCGGCGGCGCTCCCCCTGCTCCCCTCGAGCGGTGCCTCTCGTTTCCCCTGGGCCTTCATCGCCATCGTGTTTCCAGTCTCCGAATCGAGAACCCTTACTCCCGAATTCCGAGCTTCTTCTCCGTTTCCCAAACAATCTTCTCTGCCCAGAACACCGGCCCTTCCGTGCAGACGCGCTGGTAGGCTTCGTGACCCGTGCCCTCCACGCGGATGGAGCAACCCAGGCAAACGCCCAGCCCGCACCCCATGCGATTCTCCATGGAAACCAGGCAGGGGTGGCGAAAGCGCTTGGCAAGTTCCACAGTGGCGCGCAGCATGGCCCAAGGACCACAGACCATCAGCAGAAACTTCTTGTTGGTATGCGCGGTGAAATAATCCTCCAGCGGCCTGGTCACGAAGCCGCGGTATCCGGACGAGCCGTTTTCCGTGGCGAACAGCGAGCCGCGCATCAACGGCTTGAATTCTTCCAGGCCCACCAAATCGCCTTTCGTCCGTGCCCCGAAGAAGAGGCGTTGCTTGAAACCCGCTTCGGCCAGGTGTTTCGCCGGCAGCAGCAGGGCCGCGATGCCAATGCCGCCGGCGACATGCAGGATTTCGTCCGCCGCGTGCGCGCGCGGCAGGTATTCCTCTTCAAAGAATCCGTGGCCGAGGGGGGCCAGCAGCCCGACCCTGTCGCCCGGCTTAAGTTCTGCCATCAAGCGGGTGCCGCGCCCGACGACCTTATAGAGAAGTTGTAGGACACCGAGTTTTTGCACCTTCCCGGGGCCGCCCTCGCGTCCATCTTTCGAAGTGACGTCGAAGATGCTCATGGGCCGGCGCAACAACACGTCGGAACGGCCGAGAATGCGCACCATGGCGAACTGGCCCGGGCGCACGGCCGGGGCCTGTCGCGGGGCATCCAGACTTAGGAGGAAGTGGCCGCCTGTAAGGACGCGATTTTCGATGACGGCCACGGTTTCGTCGTACATCGGCATTATGCTATCAGAACTGCGTGGGTTCGTGTAGCTTCCACTGTGGTTTCTGCTGTAGCGCTGACCTTCAGGTCAGCAGGCGGGTGACTGCGGTCAGCGCCTTTCTGAGCCTGGATTTTCCCCTGCGT
>PMYF01000215.1:6547-9026 GCA_003171295.1 Acidobacteriota bacterium
AGCCCCGCATCCACTCTCACCGCGTTGCCACCCGAATCGTGATCACCCGGTGCGGCTCGATATGGAAGCGCACCCTGTGCGCGTCCGCATCCAATGGCTTTCCGTTCACCTCCACGGCGTTGGCTTCGTTCGCCGACGCGATATTCACCCAGGGCAGCGTCAAGGTGCCGTCGGCCGCCTTGCCACCCGCCTCGTAGACTCTCACGATTAATCCCTGGCCGTCTTCGGCCCCCTTGAGCGCGTTGATGACCAGATTCTCCGGTTCGACCGAACCCAGGCTGGCTGCGCCCGCGGGCAGCTTGCCCTTGGCGCCGGCGAGCTTGTCACTGCTACGCAACTGAGAGACCTCCAGGGGCGTTCGGGCCTCACGCCCAAAACGCGCGGCCTGAACCGGATCGAAGTGGCCGCCGCTGGTGACGGCGTAGCGGAAAACCATATCTCCGGACTGGCCCGCCGGAGTATTCGTGAACCAATAATTGTTAAGTGCGTAGGAGAAGACGGACGCCGAGCTCTTCACAAAGCGCTCCGGCCAGCGGCCGCGATTGAGGTCGGCCAGCGAGACCAACGGCGCGTCCACTACGGCCAGAGTGACGGAGTTCGCGCCGTCTTCTACGCTGACGGCGTCCTGCACGGCGGACCACTCGACCGAGGCGCCGGCCATCAGGTCTTTCTCCGGATCCACCCAGCCATTGGCGATTTCATAGCGGAAAGTGGGGTTGGCGGCGGCCCAGGGAAACGCGAAGTAGGCGGCTTCCTTGGCATAAATCAACTGCTTGTGGATGGTGCTACGAATTTCGACCCGCTTCTCCTCATCCGGCAGATAGATTTCTGTTTCGACCTTGGGAGTGTTGAGGGCCTGCGCCGTCATCTTCACTACGTGGCCCCAGGGAGTTTTTTCCACGGCCAGGAGTTGGCCGTCGGTCGGGTGATGGATCTTCAGCTCCGCGAAGGGTAGGCTCCGCGCCAAATGGGTGAGTTGCGTGGATTCGTCGCCTTCGCCGCGCCCTTTCTCCGTGCCACCTCCGGTCACGTAAAGGTACTCGGCGGCAAGGTAGGGGCTGGCCGGGTCGATCAGCTCGCGGCCCAGTTCCTTGTCGTACAGGCTCTTGAGGGCGGCGCGCCTGGGGTCGAACGTCAAGCGATAGAACTTGTTCTGGATGATGTTGCTCTCCGGTTCCGAGCGTCCGGGCTCGACGGCCGGGCCGCGCCCCAGGCGAAACACCTTGTAGCCGAGCGGTGGAACCTCACGCGCCCAGAAGCGGATGGTCGCATAACCATCACGCGCTTCGACGATCTGGCAGGGCACGGGCTGGCCGGTTGCGACGTCGGTTAACGTCATCCCCTCATCCACTTGGAAGCGTACCAACCCGCTGCGCTTCCAACTGAGGGGGTTGAACACGATCAGGTCTTCGCCTTCGGTCTGGATCTGGTCGGCGAGCTGGCTCAGGCCGCGCCGTAACAACTCGTCAATGTCCGCCGCGGCGCGCGTGGCGCGCCCTTCCTTGACGGCGAGCTGAGCTGTGACTTCATCGTGCTGCGGCTGCCTTACACCGCGATAAGAGACGAAGGTGTGCTCGCCATAAAGCACGATGTTGCTCCAGATTCGGCGGCTGAGTTCGAGAGGGAATGCCACGGCGCGGTTGATTCCCGAGTTAAGCGCCAAAAGCGCATCGGCGGTCACCGCCCGCGCCTGGTCCTGGCGATAAACAGCCGTAGCGATGGCGTCGGTTCCGGCGCCGTCTTCCCAGTAACCCCCGCCGTCGCCGCGCACGACGGGAAGTTGGGCGGCGTAGTGGTCCTCAACATAGTGGAAATACTCACCAAAGCGGCAGGGGATGATTTCAGGATAGGCATAGCGCGCATTCCATTGCGTGGCCAGGTCCGCGTCCAGGAAATCGAGCGGAAGGTTCTCAACCTCCGTTCCGTAAAGCAGCACCGCGTCCGGCGCGTAATCGTCGCGCTCATACGGCTGGAGGAAAATCGGCAGCGCACTCGTGCCCGCCTCGAGCGACGGGGGCACGCCGAACGTGGCGCGCAATTGGTGGTAATGGTACGAGAACCAAGCCAGCACGCGCTGGCCGTCGGGCCCCTCCCACCAGAAGGGCGAGCGCGCGTTCCAGTGCCCGGTCGTGTTCAGTGGCCCGCGGGTTTGATTGCCCCCGCCCGCGAAGTAGTGGACTCCCGCGGCGGCGAGCGCCGAGGGCACCGCCCACCCGTAGGACGGCACGTCGGTCGCCCAGGCGGCGTCCAGGGGAACTCCGTAGCGATCTTCCAGGTGCTTGCTGAAGTACAGGGCGCGGAAGAGTTCCTCGGGCGCCGGCAACTCCGTCATCAAGTTGGCGTAAAACCCATTCACACCGATCTTCCCCGCGCGTGCCGCCGCCGCAAAGCGCGTGGCCTCGTCGGCGGTGCGCGTGGCCAGCCACTGCTGCACAATCCAACTGCCGTCGATGTTGAAACGGTAGTCGGGATGGGCCGC
>PMYF01000215.1:9104-10751 GCA_003171295.1 Acidobacteriota bacterium
TTCCGGCGTCCAGGAATTCGTGAACTCGATCTGCGCCTCGCCGGCCGCGACCGAGTCGGGAATGTAGACGGGCACGCGCGCCTCGCCAAACTCCCCGCGCTTCGTGATCTCAGTCTCCGTCGAGAATCCACCACGCACGATGCGGACCTTGGCGGCCTGCCAGCCTGATGGGTATTCGACGGTCAGCCAGCATTCCTCTTCCAGTTTCGGCGCAGCCTTCCGGAAAAAAATGGTGGGTTCGAGCCGGGCCTCGGGATGGTCAGCGGGTGCAGCCTCGGAGCGCTGCGAGAGTGTCAGGGCATCGTAGTAGAACCCGGAATCGCCCGGGCCCCCCGCCGTGATGTGCCGCGTGACCGTGGCGGGCTCATCGAGGGCTGTCAGGGTCAAACGGTTCTCGCCGGCGCGCAGGAAGCGGGCAGGGATGGCAATGCGCTTCTGCTGCTCCGCGTGGATAGGATTGAACGCGTCGCTTTCATCGCCGAGTGCCCAGCTCACCTGCGGCGAGAAGTAGAAATCGCCCTGGTGCCCATTGATTTCGACTCGCAGGATGGGGACGCGCGGGTGACGGAAAAGCGCGTCCACTTCCAGGTAGTACAAGCCGCGAGGAGAGCTGGGGAGAGGGAAAACCAGGGTGTAGGAATAAGGATGCGCTCCCATCTCCTGGTTGGCCGAACCCGGATGGAACTTGGGCCAGAGCTTTTCTTCATTGCCTTGGCCCACCTCGACGACCACCGGCCCATGCCTCTCGGGGTTGGGCAAGGTCGTGAACTCGTGATCGGAAAGATCGCGCTGGCCCAGCCGCCAGATCAAATTCTCCGCGGCCAGATAATTGGCGCTGCCGGCAGAAGCCAGCAGAAAAAGACTCACTGTGAGCCAGAAGTGTTTCGTGATTGCGGCGACAAAGGCAGGAATGCGCATGAGGTCCTCACCTGGAGTTGAGTTACGGGGTCCCAGGAGCAACGGCTCGAAGGATTGGGTTGGCCCTGGGGGCTCCACCGGGTCCCAGACAAACGCGGCGCAGGCGCCCCCGAAAGCGGGGGAAACGCTGCATCGTACCAGGCGCCGCCGGTTCGCGTGCAGTTTACCACCGTCGGCCCGGTTTAGCAGCTTCGAGGAAAGGGCTCCAGCGGTGATTTCGTGATTCCACAGCACCGGTCCAGAAACGTGAAAACGGGCGTCGCGCCGCGCACTCATGTTCGCCTCGTTTGTGCCGATATATCAGTTGGAGGGCATGCCCGTGAAGGTGCTGCACCCAAGAAACCGGCGGGTGATCCTGCTGGCGTGTGCGCTGGTGTGTCTCGCGCGTGCGACTCACGCGTGGCCGCGAGATGCGTCCCTGCCGACCGGCGTCTGTGGTGGTCCCGAGCACATGGCGGGAGCCCTGGAAGGCGGGCACGTCATGCTGCAACAAGCTCTGGCAGCGGGTATGCCCTGGGGCGGTGCGCGCCTGAATGAATACGTTAACCGCTTGGGACAGAATTTGGCCCGCAGCAGCGGCAGCCAGCAGAATTTCACCTTCTACGTCCTCTACAACCCGGACGTCAACGCCCAGGCGTTCCCCGGGGGGTTCGTGGTGGTCAATTCCGGTGTGATCAGCACGGCAGAAAATGAAGCCGAGCTGGCTTCGGTTCTGTCCCACGAGATTGC
>PMYF01000215.1:10868-12107 GCA_003171295.1 Acidobacteriota bacterium
GGCGTCCTGGCCACGCACCCGCGCGTGAGCGATCGGCGGAAGAATGTGGAGAAATTTCTCCCCCGTCTGCCACCCCCGGAATTCGTGCCACACGACGAAGCAGAGTTCCTCTCCGTGCGAAAAGACGTGCGCGACTACGACGAGCTATACTCTCGCGCCGTGGGCGCGCGAGTGCCGGGACGCGAACCGCCGCCTCCCGTGCTGACCCATCGGCCGCCCGAAGCAACCTTACCCTAGGTGCCTGTGCTCGGGTAGTGTCCTTCACTTGAAATGCTGCGCTTGAGGGCCTAAAGGCCCCGTTTGAAGTTTTGGCTATTGTCGGACCTGAAAGTCCGCTCCCCTTTCTGAAACTCACTCCAACATATTAGGGTGCTGCCGATTTGCACGGGCGAGATGCCCGTGCTACGCTCCCTGATTCCATATCAGGTGCCTCATGCTGGCTTTGTTGAAGGCCTTTCTCATTCTCGCATTGGTGGCGTTGAACGCCTTTTTCGTCGCAGCGGAATATGCGCTGCTGAGCGTGCGCCGCACCCGGCTGGAACAACTCGCCAACGAGGGCAATCCGCGGGCGCGATTGGTGCTCACCCTGGTCTCCGATATGGTGGCGCTGTTCTCCGGGACGCAGCTCGGTATCACCGTCATCAGCCTGCTCATGGGTTGGATTGGCCAGGGCATCATGGCCGGCGCGATCGATGGGTTGCTGGAAGGCTATCTCGGCCGGGTCGCGCGCGCCGCCCTTGCCCACTCCATTTCTGTGGGCATCGCCTTTTTGCTCATTACGGTTCTCCTGATGGTGCTGGGCGAGTTGGTTCCCAAGGCTCTCGCTTATGAGGGCGCGGAACGCTTTGCGTTGGGCGTGGCGCCACCCATGTTCCTGTTTCTGCAATTGAGCCGTTATCCCGTGCGCTTGCTGGACTTCCTGGCCCACGGGGTGCTCCGCTCCTTACACCGCCCTCCCCCTGGAAGTCACGGGCCGGCCCACACGGCGGAAGAAGTCAAACTGATTGTGTCCAGCATACGCAAGCGCGGGCTGCTGGATGCGGAACAAGAGGAGATGATCCACAGCGTTTTCGACCTGGACCGTGTCCGCGTGCGGGAAATCATGGTCCCCTGGAATCGCATCACCTGTCTGCCCGTAACGCCGGACCTCAAAGCCCTGTTGGAGCGCGTGGTGAAGGATCAGCACTCCCGCATTCCCATTTATGATGGCCCGCCCGACCAGATCATCGGCGTCCTGTA
>PMYF01000938.1 GCA_003171295.1 Acidobacteriota bacterium
GGTTTTGGTGCTCAAGAGAGTTTGGCTACCTCCATGGAAGGTTGGGAGACATTGGGCAGGGTCGAGGGGCGGTTCGGCACGCGGCTTCACTTCGGTCGGGAACCCAATCCGTCCGCGTGCGCGGAGATATGCACATCCACTCAAATTATAGCAAGGCTGGGCCGTCCCTAGAATCGCCCGCTCGCGCCACAAGGGCGATCCCCTCTCCCCCACCACTGCACACCCCATCCAGCCCCCCACGCTTCCCAGTCACGCTTCTTTCCGAAATTGCCTTAAGTATGTGAATATCGAAGATGTGTTGCACAATCAATGATTTGGGAGTATAATCCTGCTCCAAGCTAAAGTTTTTACAAATTCTGCCGTTGACCTGAATGGCATCAAATGATAGTGTAGAGACAGGCGGGAACGCCGATTCGCGCGTCGTGGAATCGGCAAGTATGCTTGCTGCGGCGCGCCGTGCCATCACTCATCGCGGTGATTTTAGGTTCGGCAACCTCAAGCTAGAGAATGAGTTCTGCGAACTTGGCCTCTTTACGCGAGATGAGAGGTTTGCGGCGGTTGATATTGCGCTCGATCAAATCAGACCGGAGGACAGGTGTGGTCCAGACCCGCCGGGGAACATTTCTTTCCGACCGTACGGGGGACGGACGCTCTACGCCTTCAAATGGTACTCAGACGTTTATGGTTCGATGATGTACTTGAAGTTCTGCTTGACCGGAACGACCGGATCGGAACTTCTTGTGCTCTATTCTTTTCATAAGGACCACACATGAACACGCCACAAGAGTTGGATTGCTTTGAGTGCGGAAAGGGTAGTCTCATCCCGAAGTTGGTAGACATAACTGGATATCGCCATGGTGAAGAATTCACCGTGATCGTGAACGGACTTCAATGCCCTGCGTGCGGCCTCAAGACGATCGACAATGAGTACAGTGGAGAGTTCACCAAGCTCGTCTCAGATGCGTATCGAGAGAAGCACGGACTCCTGACCGGTGCGCAGATAAGGGAAGCGCGGACGCGGATGGGGATGAGCCAGGAGAAGTTCGCACAGTACCTCAGAGTTGGGCCAGCAAGCGTTAACCGCTGGGAGAATGGAAAGATCCAGGACGAGGCGATGAACGAACTCATCGTTCTAAAGACGGATCTCTTGACGGCGATCAACAACTACCAGTTCGTCAAACAAAGCGCGCCAGTAGGGTCTGAAATCGCAGCTTTCGGCTTCTGCGATGGGGCTATCGGTGTCTTTGCGCCCTTCGCTGAGGCTCAGTTCCGAAAACCGCCTAGTGTTTTCGCGGCTGAAGCGTTTTCAACAATGGAGGTATACGCTCCGTTATGCTGATTGCCCCGACCCGGGAAGAATTCAAGGCTGCCCTATCGCTCCAGACTCATTGCGATCTGGACTGCATCACACTGCTTCGTTGCTCTGTCTCTCGGGCGCCAGCCGGGACGCGACTTTCCGAGCCTTACGCTCTGAACGGGTCGAATTCGTCTACGGCGAGGCTGATCGAGGACGTTCTTGACGTAGAGGCATCCTTCAACTGGATCGCCGTGGATGCCAACAAGGCACCGGTCTTCTCTGTGGAGTGCGTGTACGAACTCTGCTACAGGCTCAAAGAAGACTACAAACCCCAAGCTGACGAGATCGAGGCATTCAAGAATGGAAATGCCGTTTTCAACTGCTGGCCATACTTCCGGGAGTTCTTTCAGAACCTTACTGCCCGGATGGGTCAGACGCCTCCGCCTTTGCCGCTGCTCAGGATCGTTCCAAAACCAGCCACTCCCGTGAAGCCAGAGCCCAATCCCGTGAAAGCAGAAGCGGGGGTGACACCCACCGAAGCTGACACCAGGAGTGTAGCCCGTAGGCGACGCAAGCGATCCGTGGATCGGTAGCACCGTCTGCCTAGTCACGAACGTACCATTTAGGAACTACCGAAGCGCCCGCGCGCCTGGCGGACGAAAGCCGCTTCCCCTCTGCGCGCCCCATCCCTCCGCCCCCTGGCCCGCGGTCAGCAACCCCTTGCCGGGGGGTACCGTCCCGCCAACTCTTTCCCCACGGACTGGGTATAGAATGTGAGTTCACTCTTCTTCTGGGAGAAGTACATGAGTGCATCCGCCAGTGGCATGGTTCTGGGCCGTGCTGCGACTTTCTATCGGGTTCCCATCGGCAAGAAGGTGCTGACGGCCGCGACGGGCGCCATGCTCTTCGCCTACGTGCTGGCCCACCTCTTCGGGAATCTCCAAATTTACGCCGGCCGCGCGCAGATCAACCGCTATGCCGAGTTCCTGCACTCCATGCCGGGACCGCTCTGGGTGGCGCGCCTGGTTCTGCTGACCGCCGTCTCGCTACACGTCCTCACGGTGTTGCAGCTTTGGCTGCTGAAGCGCAAGGCCCGCCCCATCGGCTACGTCAAAGGGAACAACGTGCCCCCCGGCTACGCCTCGCGCACGATGCTCTGGACCGGCCCGTTCATCGGCGTCTTCGTCATCTACCACGTGCTGCATTTGACGATCGGATCGCTCGGCCTTCCCTTCCGCGAGCTGGACGCTTTCGACAATGTCGTGAACGGCTTTCGCATCCCGGCCGTTGCCATCTCCTATATCGCTTTCATGCTCGTCCTTTGCCTGCACCTCTATCACGGCCTCTGGAGCATGTTCCAGTCCGTGGGCGTCAGTCATCCCCGCTACACGCCCATCCTGAAACACCTCTCGGCGGGCTTCGCCATCTTCATCGCCGCGGGTAACATTTCGATCCCGGTCGCGGTCTGGACCGGTTTCATCCGTAACTGAGGAGCACGAGCATGAAACTGGATGCCAGAATCCCCTCCGGTCCCATTGAGCAGGCCTGGGACAAATGCAAGTTCGACATGAAGTTGGTCGGCCCTGCCAACAAGCGGAAGTACAGCGTCATCGTGGTGGGAACCGGTCTGGCCGGCGGCTCGGCCGCGGCCTCCCTCGCCGAGCTCGGCTACAGCGTCAAGTGCTTCTGCTTCCAGGACAGCCCCCGGCGCGCCCACAGCATCGCCGCCCAGGGCGGCATCAACGCCGCCCTTGGCGACGACGATTCCTGGGAAGCCCACATGTTCGACACCGTCAAGGGCTCGGACTACCTGGGCGACCAGGACGCCATCGAGGCCATGTGCAA
>PMYF01000312.1 GCA_003171295.1 Acidobacteriota bacterium
AGCCGCGTGCAGATGGCGCTGGGTGAGGCCAAGGTGCGCGCGAAGAACGAAATGAAGACCGTGCTCGAGGGAACCGGCACTACGATTGAAGAGTTGCGCGCCTTCGTCCAAGACCATCCCGAGATGCAGCAGCCCATGTACAAGTATGGGCACAAGAAAGGCGTCATCGGTGTGGCCGCGAACTTCATGCTGCATGCTGCGGACCGCTTGAAGGCCGAGAGCCGCGAGATGGTGGCAGTAGGTTAACGCATGGGGCAATCGGGAGTGAGTGATGGGCGCTTGAAGATGAGCGCGTATCGGAACTGCACAGCCGCGAGGGCGGTGCTGCGAACTCGAGCAGGGATATCCTGCCTGTGCTTATGAACTACCGCGACCTGGGGCGGAGGCGACATAAATGGCTGGCAAACCCAAACCCATCCCGGAAGGGATGCACACCATAACCCCGCATCTCGTCATCCGCGATGCGGCAAAGGCCATCGAGTTTTACCAGAAGGCTTTCGGCGCGGAGGTCAAAGGCGTACACCGCATGCCGGACGGCAAAGTGATGCACGCGATGCTGAAGATCGGCGATTCTCACCTGATGTTGGCCGACGAGTTTCCGGAAATGGGATCGAAGGCCCCGGAATCACTGGGTGGCAGTCCCGTGATACTCAACATCTATGTCGAGGACGTAGACTCCTTGTTTAACCGGGCGGTTTCGGCCGGCGCCAAGGTGACCATGCCCCTGGCGAATCAGTTCTGGGGCGACCGCTATGGGTCGGTGGTGGATCCTTTCGGCCACCACTGGGCTCTGGGGACACACGTCGAGGATGTGGCACCGGAAGAGCTAGAACGGCGCTCTAACGCCCTTTCCGCGGAAATGGCCAAGAAGGCGGGAGCCCATTAACGTCTCAGAAGGCAGAATTGGAAGGCAGGTTGGTGTTGTAGCGGCGATTTTACATCGCCAATTGGCGGTGTGAAGGCGCCCAAACATCGGACTGCTAAGATCCTATCAAACGGCAGAGAATTCCAACCCCACGAGGAGCGTCTTGATGCCTGAAGCCAATCCCCAGAACCTGATTGTCGGCTTTGACGTGGGTTCGACCACAGTGAAGTCCGTGGTGGTGGACGCCTCGACGGATCAGATCCTGTGGAGCGACTACCAGCGCCACGATACCAAACAGCCGGAAAAGTGCCTGGAGTTTCTCCAGCGGATGGAAGCGGAAGCCGGCATCAAGCCGGGGGAGAGCCGGATTTTTGTGACGGGCAGCGGCGGTGGCCCTATCGGCGAACATATTGGGGCCAAGTTCGTCCAGGAAGTGAACGCCGTTTCCCTTGCCGTCGAACACCTCTATCCGGAATGCGGCTCCGTGGTCGAACTGGGCGGGCAGGATGCCAAAATCATCATCTTCAAAGAAGACCCCGAGACGGGCCGCAAGAAAAAGATCCCTTCCATGAACGACAAGTGCGCCGGCGGCACCGGCGCAGTGATTGACAAAATCAACGCCAAGCTGCGCATTCCCGCCGCAGAGCTCTCGAACATGGGCTACATGGGGCTTAAACTCCATCCCGTAGCGGGGAAGTGCGGCGTGTTCGCGGAGACCGATATCAACGGATTGCAGAAGAGCGGGGTGCCCCCGAACGAATTGATGGCGTCGCTTTTTGAAGCCATCATCCAGCAAAATCTCGCCGTGTTGACGCGCGGCAATACGCTGCGTCCTGTGGTGTTGCTGCTGGGCGGGCCGAACACCTACATCAAGGGCATGCAGGACTGCTGGAAGTTTAACATCCCGAAGGTTTGGGAGGAGCGCAACTTCCCGCTGCCACCCGACAAGGATCCCCAGGACCTCATCATGGTTCCCGACAACGCCCAATATTTTGCCGCCCTCGGCTGCGTGCGCTTCGCCCTCGACGAAGACGCCCAAATCGGCGTTTACAAAGGGCGGGAAAAGCTGGAGTGGTACATCCAGGTGGGCCGAGGGGAAGAGAAAAAGAAAAAAGGCGGCAGTGGCCTCTACAAGACCGAGGATGAACTGGCTGCGTTCAAGGACCGTTACAAGCCGCGGCGCTTTGTGCCTCGCACCTTCCAGCCCGGCGAGCACGTCCGCGCCTTCATGGGCATCGACGGTGGTTCCACTTCTACCAAGGCTGTCCTGGTAAGCCAGGAGGGCGAAGTGATGGTGAAGTGCTACGAGCTTTCGAAAGGGAATCCGCTGGAAGACACTATGGAGATGTTCTCGAACCTGCGCCAGCAGGTGGAATCGTCAGGTGCGACGATCGAACTCCTGGGGGTGGGCTCGACCGGCTACGCCAAGGACATCTTGAACGATGTCCTCAACGCTGACGTGGCGCTGGTCGAAACCGTGGCGCACACCCAGGCTGCGCTGCACTTCTATCCCCACGCCGACGTCATCTGTGACGTGGGCGGACAGGACATCAAGCTCATTATTCTGCAGGACGGACGCGTGAAAGACTTCAAGCTGAACACGCAATGCTCTGCAGGCAACGGATACTTTCTGCAATCCACCTGCGTCGGGTTCGGGTACGACGTGAAGGAATACGCCGACCTGGCTTTCAGCGCCAAGGCCATGCCCATGTTCGGATACGGCTGCGCCGTGTTCATGCAATCGGATATTGTCGATTTCCAGCGCCAGGGGTGGAAACCGGAAGAGATCATGGCGGGCCTGGCGAACGTTTTGCCGAAAAACATCTGGCTCTATGTTTCGCAGATCCCGAACCTCGCCTCACTCGGCAACACCTTCATCCTGCAAGGCGGAACACAGCACAACCTGGCAGCAGTGAAAGCGCAGGTGGATTTTATCGAGTCGCGCTTCAAGGACAAGGGAAGCAAGCCCGACGTGATCGTGCATGAGCATTGCGGCGAGGCGGGCGCCATCGGGGCGGCCATCGAAGCCCGGCGACTTTACGGCATGGGTCACCGCACCAGTTTTATCGGTTTCGATGCGGTCGACAAGATCACCTACTCGACCCACCGCGACGAGAACACGCGCTGCTATTTCTGCAAGAACAAATGCATGCGCACCTTTATTGATGTGCAGATCGCGAGTTCCGATGAATCCTGGAAGAAATCCAAAATTCCAATTCCGGTCGGTGTCAAGCGCCTGATTGTCGGAAACAGTTGCGAAAAGGGCCTGGTGGAAGACGTCAACGATATGCGCGAGATCAAGAAGGGCCTCGACGCGGCGAAGAAAGAGAACCCCAACATGGCTGAGGTTGCCGCCAAGGCCGTGTTCAAATCCTACGCACCGCCCGCGGTGGCCGACCCGCTGCCGAAGTTCACATTGACCGCCCATCAGAAGAAGCGAGTGGAGCTGATGAAGAAGCGCGCCAGCTACCGCATCGGCATTCCGCGCATTCTCAACATGTATTCGGTGAATCCCATCTTCAGCGCCTACTTTGAGGCGCTGGGAATTCCCGCCGAAAATCTGGTTTACTCCGACTTCACCACCGAGACACTCTACAAGGATGGCGCCAAGCGCGGGGCCATTGATCCCTGCTTCCCCTCGAAGGTGGGCATTCCGCACGTTCACAACTTGCTGCACGTGCATCACAAGAAGAAGCCCCTCGACATTATTTTCTGCCCGATGATTGACGACCTGCCTAGCGACATGAAGTCCGCGCAGGCGCATCGCTCCTGCCCCACGGTCTCGGCGACGCCGGAAGCCGTCAAGGCAGCCTTTACCAAGGAAGGGGACCTCTTCAAAGAGAACGGCATCCTGTTCCTCGACACCTTCGTAAATCCCGGCAATCCGGCCCTGCTCAGCAAGCAACTCTACGAGCAATTTGTGGATATTTTCGGCCTGTCCTGGGATGAAAACGCTCGCGCCGTCGTCGCGGGGCTGAAGGCGCAGGGAGAATTTCAAGAGAACGCTCTGCGCGCGCCGGGACGCAAGATCCTGGAGAAGCTCGAAGCCGAAGACCGCATCGGCATCGTGCTGCTGGGACGGCCGTATCACAACGATCCCGGAATCAATCACGAGATCATGGAAGAGTTCCAGAAGATCGGCTATCCGGTTCTGACGCTTGGCTCGCTCCCCATCGACCGGGATATTCTCGAGCAACTCTTCGGGGAGGAGGTGCGGGCGGGGGTGATCAAAGATGCGATGGACGTGAGTGACGCCTGGAAGAACAGTTACAGCGAGAACACCACCCAGAAGATCTGGGCCGCCAAGTATACCGCCCGGCACCCGAATCTGGTGGCGCTCGAACTCTCCAACTTCAAATGCGGCCACGACGCCCCGATTTACACGGCTGTCGAAGAGACCGTAACCAAATCCGGAACGCCCTACTTTTCCTTCAAGGACATTGATGAGAACAAGCCCACGGGCTCCATCAAGATTCGCGTGGAAACCATCAGCTATTTCCTGAAGCGCTATCGCGAAGACATGGTGCAGCGCAAACAAAAGCAGGCGGAAATCGGGGCCAAGCTCGGTGAATTCGAAGCTCAGCTCCGCGCCGAAATGGACGGCCAATTGCCCGGACCCCCACCCGCGCCGTATGAGATCGAATCACCGGTTGGCATGAACGCTATTCGGCGGGAATAGTGATTCCGCGCCGGGACGCGCGAGGCGCATCCCCATCGGGTCGTTTAGCTCCGCCAGGGGCGGAATTGAGTGGCCCCCAGCGCGAAATAAGCCCGCTTTAGCGGGCGACGTCATTTGAGCTCCTCGGGTCAAATCTCACCACCTAGCCCGGTAGTGGGTCAATTCCAAACTGTCGGACACCCGCCTTTCAAGACCCCGCGTCATGTTTGGTTGCGGCCACTGGCGGCTCTGCGCTTCTTAAGACGGAGGCCCGAGAAAGCCGCAGACTCAATGAACGAGTCTGCACTGCTCTTGGGGGACGAGCGGGCATGCATTTGAACAGCGCCGCAATTGGGTCGCCGAGAAGCGCCCGATGTCGCCCTGACGGGGATTGGTAGCTGTAGCGTCGATCTATGACCGGCGGCCTTTAATTCTCAACGAACCGGCAATCCCAGAGCGCCGCTACAGCAAACTGGCCACCACCCGGTGCAGCAAACGATTGACGCGAATCCCCGCCTCTGGTATTCATGGGAGTGCGCGGTCGTGGGGTAGCCGCGCGTTCCTCCACACGACGGGCAGAATTCCAATCGAGATCATGAGGGCAGAGGACACCCATGCCATTTGAGTCAGACAAGATCATGTTCGAGATATATAAGGAGACGACTTACACGGGTCACTACCGTGTCGTCTACTTCACGGAGTTGCAGGATCACAACAAGGAAGCAGAGATCAGCCGCGCCATGGCGGGAGAGCACGTCTTCGATGGCTTCATCCGCATGTATCGGAAAGACCAAGCGAAGGAAACGATCGAGAAACTCCTCACCCGTATGAACGGGGGCGAGGCTCTGAGCGCGGCTCAGATTGAAGCCGAACTCAAGCCTTATGTGCCTGCCTGAGTAAGGTAGTGCAGCGCGGCGGAGCCGCAAATGAAAGCCTTGGGCAGGCTGACGAAAAAGCCCCGAACCTGTCCTCCTGAGGAGCCGCGACGAAGGATCACTGTAGTTGCTTGATTCTGAACTGCCGAGATTCTTCGCTCCGCTCAGAATGACAGCGCGTCTCAGTTTCCGCCCAGAATCTGGTCCAGCGCTTCCGGCGGGCCCGATACGTCCAACTCCACTCGCGCTCCGTCACGGTGCGCATCGAGATTCTGCAGGATACCCAGACTTCCGGTTGCGGCGGGCTGGGAGGCCGCTTTTTGCAGCAAATCGACCAGCGTGGCAAACCCCTTGGCGTTTTCCGCACTGTCGCACACCAGCACCAAGCGGCTCGTGAAGCCCGTATCCCACTGCACGCGGTAGAGGAGCGCCCGCACGGAGCGGGTCATGGAACTGAAGTCCACATTCTTCCGGCCGGCCCCGCCGAACCAGAGCGCCTCCAGGTTGGAAGCGGATTTTCCGTTCAAGATGCCCCACTGCGGCGCGCTCCCTTCCAATTCTCCTTCCCAACTTACAAACTCGGAATTCGAATTCAGGGCGTTCGCCGAACCCTGGCGCGCGTCCAGCATGGCTTTGAGGTCAGCCAGACGGCCGAACGCCGCAATCGAGCTATCCAGGAAGGTAAAGAAGAGANNTTTTGCACGAGGTCCGGCTGGAAGCGGCCCGCGGCCAATCCCAAATATCCCGAGGGGCCCGCCATCTCACTGCGCCACCCTAGCATCACCTCGTCCACGTCCCGGTCAGGATCGATCCCCAAGGGGCGAAGGAAATCCTGGAAGGCGCGCAGTTGGCTGCTCAAGATTCGTTGGCGGATTTGCGGGTAGGCGGGCAGCGAACGCAGCACGGCAAGATTGGTGAAAGCAACTTGCAGCGTATCCGAGGGAAAACTGGCAAGCGCCTCTTGGGGCAGTTGCTCCGCCCCCAGCAGGGCAGGGAAGCAAAGGAGGGAGAGGCCGGCAAGCGCCGGCAGCGCAGCACGAATTGCCCGCAAGGTGCACATGACAAAAATCTCCTGGCCGGGCCGCTCCTGTGCGGCAGATGGTGGACTTGCGCTGGGACTTCGGCGCGCCGCCCTGACCTCAGGGGAATTCTACAGCCAAACCCTGCTGATTACGATGCGGCGAGGGGACGGGAGGTTTTCGACCGGTGCCGATCAGGGGGAGGGGGCGGTGCTTCCCAAAGCTGGCAGCAGGTCCTCGCGTGAGAAATGAAGTGGATTATAATCTGCTCGCACCCTATGATGACAGTGTTGATATCATTCTTGAGTTTCATGGCTGGAGACCTAACGTGAACAAGACATCATCTCGGCGTGACTTCATATCGGCAGGAATCTTAACCTCAGTGGCGGGATTGGCTTCCACGACCCGCGTCTGGGGGCAGGCGGAACAGCCCGCTGGCGCGGGCGGCCTCACTTACCGCGTCCTGGGCAAAACCGGGCTGAAAGTCACCAGCGTCGGCTTTGGATGCATGGTCACTTCCGACCCCAGCGTGATTGCGCGAGCGGCAGACATCGGCATCAATTATTTCGACACGTCTCGCGGCTACCAGCATGGGAACAACGAGCGGCTGGTAGGCGCGGCACTCAAAGGCAAGCGGCAGAGTATATTTCTTTCCAGTAAAACCGATGGAGCTACTAAACAGATTGCCCTGCAAGAGCTTGACACCTCGCTCAGCGAACTGGGGACCGANNGCGTGAGCACCCACAACGCCAAGAATATAGCTCCGTTTCTGGTGAAGAAGGGTGCGACAGATGTGGTGCTGGCGACTTTCAACTTCACGATGGAAAAGGACGTTGCGGATGCCTTGGCACAGGCCAACGCAGCGGGCCTGGGCGTGGTGGCCATGAAGGTGATGGCAGGCGGGTTCCGCCGAATCACGCCGGACGATCCGAATGGCGCCAAGCTGAAGCGCGAGGGCGCCATGCTGGCGGCGCTCAAGTGGGTGCTGAAGGACCCTCACGTACACATGACCATTCCGGGCATGACCGATAGGGATCAGCTCGAAGATAACCTGAAGGCAATGACCGAGCCCTACTCCCCGCGGGAAGAACAGCTCCTGGCCCGGCAATTAGAGTTTATCTCACCGCTCTATTGCCGCATGTGCGGCGAGTGCGATGGCCATTGCACCAAGGGCCTGCCCGTGGCCGACATGCTCCGCTACGTGATGTATGCCGACGGCTATGGCCAGTTCGAATTGGGCCGCGACCACTTTAAGCAATTGCCGGCGCAATTGGCGTCCGTGCGGTGTGGCGACTGCCCGACCTGCACGGTGAAGTGCCGTTTTGGCGTGAAGGTCGCACAGCGCCTTAGCCGCGCGCAGGAGATGTTTGCTTAAAACCAGTCCATCAAACCGCAGAGACACACAGAGGAATAGAAAGAGGAAAAAGAGAACAATCGAAGCCGCGAGGTCCTCTTATTCCCTTTACCTTTTCCCTATGACGTGTTTTCTCCGCACCTCTGTGCCTCTCAAGGTTATGACAGTCGTCAATTATTAAAGGAAGGCTATAGACAACATGTCAACTCGTCGAGACTTCTTATCCGCAGGGCTTCTTACCTCCGTGGCGAGCTTTGCTCAAGCCGCCCGCGCCTGGGGGCAGGCGGAACAGCCGACCTCCGCGGGCGGCCTCAGTTACCGCGTCTTGGGAAAAACCGGGCTGAAAGTCAGCAGCGTCGGCTTTGGATGTGCGCTCAGTTCCGATGCCAGCGTGATTGAGCGCGCGGTGGACATGGGCATCAATTTCTTCGATACCGCCCGCATCTACCAACACGGAAACAACGAGCGGCTGGTGGGCGCGGCCCTCAAAGGCAAGCGGCAGAGTATTTATCTTTCCAGTAAAACCCATGTAGATGCGAATAAGCAGATTGCGCTGCAAGAGCTTGACACGTCGCTCAGAGAACTGGGGACCGATTATCTGGACATTTGGTGTCTGCACGAGAAGAGTAGCCCCAGCGCTTTGCCGGATGAACTCTTCGAGGCGCAGCAGATCGCCCGGCAGCAAGGCAAGATTCGTTTTACGGGCGTGGGCACCCACAACGCCAAAGATATGGTTCCGTTCCTGGTGAAGAAGGGTGCGACGGATGTGGTGCTGGCGACTTACAACTTCACGATGGAAAAGGACGTTGCGGATGCCTTGGCGCAGGCCAACGCGGCAGGCCTGGGCGTGGTGGCCATGAAGGTGATGGCGGGCGGGTTCCACGAACTCAAGCCGGACGATCCGAATGGGGCCAAGCTGAAGCGCGGGGGCGCCATGCTGGCGGCGCTCAAGTGGGCGCTGAAGGACGCTTACATACATACCGCCATTCCGAGCATGACCGATATGGATCAGCTCGAAGAGAACCTGAAGGCGATGACCGAGTCCTACTC
>PMYF01000095.1 GCA_003171295.1 Acidobacteriota bacterium
AGGTTTTCGACGGGGACGAAGGCGGGGCGGGTTTGGGGCGAGCGCCAGTTATCGAGCATGGCGACTTGCTGCACACAGGATATGGTGCAATGCGGGGCGCAAGGCTTCTCGGTGTGGTACTCATGCGCGAGGTGCTCGCGGGTNNTGCGAGCAGTAGTGCACCAGGCCATCTTCGCAGATGTAGAGATAGCGGCTGCCGGCGCGGCATCGCCAGTCGTGCGCGGCGCCCTGCGCGATGTTCTTCTGGAACTGGTTGAAGCGCGCATAAGAACGCTTTCCCATCTGCATGATATGCGCGAAGAGCTGGCGTTGCGGCTCGCTCAAGGGCTGAAGCTGGCCGTCGCGGTCGTGCAGGATGCCCACCGTACTCGTGAAGCCCAGCTCCAGCGCGCGCCGCGCCACGGTGAGCGCATCCTCCGGGTGCCGCACGGGGCTGCCGAGCACTGAGTTGATATTCACCTGGAAAATCGCGTAGCGCGCCAGCATCTGGAGCTTGCGGTCGAGCACCTTCAGGCTCTTCTTCGAAACCTCGTCGGGCAGCACGTTGTCGATGGAAATCTGCAGGTGGTCAAGACCGGCGCGGTTCAGGTGCTCGATGCGCTGCGGGGTCAGCAAATAGCCGTTGGTGATCATGCCCGCCAGGATGCCGTGCCGGCGAATGCGCCGGACGATCTCTTCCAGATGTGGGTGCAGCAGCGGCTCGCCGCCACTCATCGTGATGATGGTCGTGCCGAGCGCGGCCAGCCGGTCCACGCGGCCGAACATCACCTCCCGCGGCACCGGTTTCGAAAAGTCGTCGAACTCGTTACAGTAAGTGCAAGAGAGATTGCAGCGCCGCATGGGAATCAAATGCGCCATGACCGGGTGCGACTGCGAGACCAGGCCTTTCGAAATCATGCGCCATTCGCGCAGGCGCGTGTTCCAGAAGCGCAACTTTCGTCGTAAGGCAAGTCGGTTCATCGTGTGGGTCCCAGGTATGCTCGCTGCTTCCGGCATGGAATGGCTGGCGTGCGAGCCTGAAACCAGGCTTCACACCCCCGGAATCTCAGCAGTTCGTGAATTGCCGCTATCAACTGCCATTGGAAGCTTCTCCCCCGGGGCAGCCCCGAGCCGAGAAAACCAAGCGAATCAAGCGTAAACGAGCAGCCTAACACATGACAACAGACAAAACGTGAATGGCCAATAATCAGGTTTGAACTGCGGTTTTTGGCCGTCCAGCTCCTGGAACCGAAGGGATTGCAGGAATATCGGACAATAAGTACATATATGAGATCGTTAAGCTTGTGACGGAGGCGCCGAAAGGAGTATGCTAATCAACTCTAGGAACCTCGCACTGCTCCGAGAATTTGCCTTGGAGGCGCGCAAGGAATCCGATTCCTCTCCGCGCTATCCAAGATCCCAGTTTTCGTAATCTGTCTCAGGGAGTCCTTTGTGAGAACCATACCGTTTACCCGCGCCGCTCGCATGATCGCCAGAGGGACGTGGAGCTTTTGGTCAAACCGGCCCCTGGTGCTTTCCTTTGAGCTCACCCATTCCTGCACGGCGGACTGCCAACATTGTGACAAAGGCGGCATCAAGCCGGACCCGGCGGGCCTTCTGCAGGCAGCCGATTACGGCCGGCTGCGCGCGCAACTGAAGCCCATGGCAGTGCAGTTGTCTGGCGGGGAGCCATTGCTCCGCAAGGACCTGGAAGACATCGTGCGCGCTGTGAAGGAACCCAGCGGGCTGCCTTACACCATTCTGGTCACCAACGGCCGCCTGTTCACTGAAGAGAAGTATCTGGCTTTGCGGGCGCTGGGTGTGAACCAGTTCTCCATCTCCTTGGATTTCCCGGACGAGCGCCACGACACCTTCCGGCGCTCGCCTGGCCTCTACGCACACCTGGCGAAGCTGGTGCCGGCACTCGCCGCGCACGGATTTGACGACGTGGCGATGAATACCGCCATCACGCGCGAGAACCTGCCGGCCCTGCGCGAGACTTACGAACGCGCCAAGCAGTGGGGCGTGAACATTTCCTACAGCGCTTACACGCCGCTACGCACGCACAGCATGGACCATTACATCAGTTCGGTTGATGATCTCGACCAACTGCGGCGCACTCTGGATGAACTGCTCACGCTCAAGGCCCGGAACGGCCGCATCGCCAACTCTCCCTGGACGCTTTCGGGCATTCACGACTTTTTCCTGCGCGGAACCATTCCCGGCTGCCAAGCCGGCCGGCGCTTCCTGGTCGTGACGCCCACGGGCGGCCTGCGCGCCTGTTCGATGTTCGACCAGACCTACACTTCGCACCAGGAAATCCTCGAAAAGTGGGTGCCCGCAAATCAATGCGGAGAATGCTACGTCTCCATTCGCTCCTACCTCGACGCCTCTTTCTGGACGCTGCTGAAGGACAACATCTCCAGCCGCGTCTTCGCGCGCCACGGGCACGCCGACAACTGCTGAGCTGAGACTCCCCAGGCGTTGCACGGGTATCTTGCCCATGCACATTTGCCGGGCCCGGGCAGGGCTCGCCCTGCGCCCGCCGAAGCAGGGGAAGCAATGGCCGTGTTGCGCCGGCGGCGCGGCGCCAGGCGCGGGTCAGTAAACGTGGGGCAGCAGCCGCCAGGTGCGGAGGCGGTAGGATTCGAATTCACTGCCGAAATGCTCTCCCAGCAGGCGCTCTTCCTGCCCGATGCGCAGCAGCACAAAAATCAGGTTCCAGATCACAATCGGGAATACCAGCCAACTGCGGAAAACCATGGGCACCCCTACCATCACGACCAGGGCGCCCAGACACATGGGGTGGCGGACGCGGCCGTAGATTCCCGACTGCACAAGCTGATGATTTTCCTGCAAGGTCACGTGGCCGCTAACTGCTTCCCGAGCGACCAGAG
>PMYF01000032.1:0-3982 GCA_003171295.1 Acidobacteriota bacterium
GCCACGGCGGGGCGGGTGGAGTCTGCGCCACGTGCCACACTAACTCCTCGAATTACGCGGTATTCACCTGCACCAACTGCCACACCTCGGCGGCAACCAGCCCAAGGCACAGCGGCGTCTCCGGTTATGTGTATAACAGCACGAACTGCTACGCGTGTCACAAAAACGGCAGCGGAGGAGGAATCTAATTGCGACGCCTCATATTGCCGCTTGCCCTTCTTGTCCCGCCGGCTTGCGCGTCTCAGCAGTCTGGTCCGGAACCCGCTGCCATGGCGCCCATGCGGACGGAGTTTCAGGTTCGCTATATCAACGGGTCGAATATCTACATCGATGGCGGCCGCAACGCCGGTCTGACCGAAGGCACCAAACTCGTGCTCAGGCAGTCTCCCGCCAAGACGGCCAGGGCTGGAGAAGATACCGCGATCGAGCCAGGAATCATCGCCCGCCTGACTGTCGTTTCTGTCGCCTCCACCTCCGCGGTCTGCGAGGTCGTTTCCACCACGCGGGAACTCACGGTCAAGGACGTGGTCTCGCTGCCGCCGACGGAAGTGGAAAAGCTTGTCGAGAAACATACGCTGGGCAATACCCGCCTCTATCCGATGGTGGTGAGCTTCACCGAAGGCGATCCGCTGGACGAGGAAGTGCGCGAAGCCATGCCGCATCCGCNNCGACGCGAAGCCATGCCGCATCCGCCTCTTCCCGAGATCAATCAGGCGCGCGGCAGGATTGGCTTCGATATGAGCACGATTCACGAACTCGGGCAGGGTGCGTCCAGCTCCACTTCGTATGGCCTGGTCTTCCGCGCGGATATATCGCGCATTCTGGGCACTCATTGGAACCTGAACGGATACTGGCGCGGCAGCTTGATATCCGGTTCCACGCCCTCGCAGCCTACGATGCAGGACCTGATCAACCGGACTTACCAGATGAGCCTGACTTATCTGAATCCTGCTTCCAATTGGACCGCCGGCATTGGCCGGCTCTATCTTCCCTGGGCTAACAGCCTTGAAGTCATCGATNNTTTGCCGGCTCCACGCCCGATCCGGCCGCATGGAATTACAACCCCCATCGGCAGATTGGCGGCTTCTTTTGGAATGCTCACGGCGGCAGCTTCGAGCACTTCCGGTACTCCAGCACCGTCGGAGCCGGTGTGAATCTACTGAGTTGGAATCTCGACAAGCCTTTCGTGTTTACGGAAAATGATTTCTCCTTTAAGCGGATGTTTTCCATCTATCATTCGATGCAGATCGACAGGCCAACGGCAAATCCATCCATGCCGGCAGTCGGAATAGGCATTGGCCAGAGCCTTCTTTCCCTGCGTGTGCAGGTCCATCCCCGCGTGGCTCTCGACCTGACTCATACTTACTTTCGCGACGTGCCGACTTACAACGCCGCACTCTTAGGAACCGGGCTCCTGGATCAGTACCTGTATCAGGGAATCAACGGAGGGGCGCGCGTCGGGTTGCCAATGCATATTACCGGGTACTTCACGGTGGGCAGCAGCAGTAACTCGACCGACGCCAAGAGTTCGATGAATATGCTGTTCGGGGCCTCGATGGCAAACATCTGGAAGACGGGCCTGCGCGCGGATGCTCACTACTCGAAGTTCGACAGCGCCTTCGCCAGCGGAACCTATCGCTCGATAACTATTTCCCGCGACCTGGGCGAGCGCTTTCGACTGGACTTGCAAGGCGGCAGGCAAGCGTATAACTCGACCCTGACCAGCAATAGCGGATCGTATTTTGTGAATGTCTTGGTCGACACGAATCTTGGGACGCGCTACTTTCTGCAAAACGCTTTCACGATGCAGTTGGGCGGAACACAGGATTACAACCAGTGGACCACGACCTTCGGGTACAGATTCGATAACCGTGCTGCGAAAAGGAGAGCCGCGCATGCGCATCAACCANNCAACCATAACTCAATGTGGCTTCCGTGCGGACTTATGCTGGCCATGGCCACGGCGAGCGTCGCGGGACAGTCCGCGCCGGCCTCCAGCTCCACCGATCAGGCGCAGCGCCAGGTCATCGCTTATCTTGCGAAACTCGCCAACCTTCACTGTACCGAGTCTGTGCTCCAGGAGAAACTCGCCGCCAATGGGCATGTCGAAAGATCCGAGCGCGCGCAGTACGACTACCTCGTCATGATCGAAGGAGATGGGGACGGCTTCCAGTTGAACGAATCGCGCCTTGAGACTTCCAGCACTAAGCACAAGCCTCTGCCGATGCTGGTGACCAATGGCTTCTCAACACTGCTGTTGATCTTTCACCCCTACTACCGCGACAGCTTTCTGTTCGAAGCCGGAACCGAGGAGACTGTCAATGGCAAACAGGCGATTCCCGTGCGCTTTACACCTGTGGCCGGACAGCGCACCCTGGCAGCGCTTGCGCTGCGAGGCCGCGAGTATCCGCTTGAGTTGCAGGGAACCGCGTGGCTCGACAAACAATCCGGACAGGTGGTGAGGCTGGATGCCAGCCTGTTACGCGACATGAGCGATATCGGCATCCGTTCACTCAGCGTTCGCGTCGATTACAAGCCTTCCGATTTGGGAAAGACATCGGGGACCATGATTCTGCCGGCCCAGGCCGTCGTCGATGTAGCCACCCCCCGTCAGCACTGGCGGAATACGCATATCTTCAACGACTATAAGTCCTTCTCCACAGAGGCTGAACAGGATCCCAACGTGAAAATTCGCCCGGACAAGCCGAGTGCCGCCGGCGGCAAAGCCACCGAGGACCAAATGCCCGACCCCAAGGAGAAACCCTGACTATGTCCACGCTGCAAAGCACTGTACTAACCGCGTCCGTTGCACGGAACCAGCGCGATCGCGGCCATCGCATCCGGGTGAAGATCGCCGCCGCAATCTCGTTCGGGTCGCTGCTGGCTCTCGCGATTTATGGCGCCAACTACTATCTNNGCCCAGCGGCACAATTGGACTCAAGCTGGGCATTCTGGGCACAGTCCTGTTCATCATCATCTTTCTCTATGCGGTGCGCAAAGTCGTCCCCTGGCTTGGCAGCATCGGGATTGCAAGGCACTGGATGGATTTCCATGTCATTGCCGGAATATCTGCGCCCATCGTGATCGCATTTCATGCTTCATTCAAATTTCGGGGCATCGCCGGCGTCGCGTTCTGGATCATGCTGGCCGTGGCGTTTAGCGGCATTGTCGGGCGCTATCTCTATTCACAAATTCCACGCTCGCTGAGTGCCGCTGAACTATCCATGAACGAACTTGAAAGCAGCGAGAAAGAGCTGACTGAGGCCTTGTCGGCGCAGTCCATCTACTCTGCCGATCAACTGAAGAGGATTCTGGAAGTGCCATCGGCCGAGCACATTCGGCGCATCGGGCCGCTGTTGGCGATCGGGGAGATGATATCGCTCGATCTCAGGCTTCCATTTCAAGTGGCCGCTCTGCGGCGCGCGTCCTCGACGCTTGCCGGCAACCTTCGCTCTGTAGGAGGCTTGCTCTCAAGCGTCAATCCTGAAGTAGAACGCGTCGTTCGCCTGGTGCGCAAGAAGGCCTCGATTTCAAGGAGGGTCGTGTTTCTCGATCAGACGCATCGCGTATTTCATCTCTGGCATGTGATTCATCGCCCCTTCAGCTACGCCTTTGCGGTTCTTGCCATCTTCCACATTGTTGTTGTCATGGGCTTGGGGTTCGTGGGCATGGGGTTTCGTTAAAATATGGAGAACTTTCTTGCCTGGTCGATTGCCGCGATTGTGTTGGCGTTCTTCTTTATTCGCCACTGGCGCGCGCACAAACGCGCTGAGGCGCAGGCCCGTGCCGCCGCCGAGCAAGGCCCATTGTTCTCAGAGGGACCCAGGGCGCAGCATCCGCATATCATGACCGATTCCTGCATCGGATGCGGTGCTTGCGTGGCCGTCTGTCCTGAAGGCGATGTGCTGGCGCTGGTTGGGGGCAAGGCTGCCATCGTCAATGGTCATAAATGCATTGGCCACGGGCTGTGCGCGGAGGAGTG
>PMYF01000032.1:4009-4730 GCA_003171295.1 Acidobacteriota bacterium
GGCGGGCTGGCTCTCATCAAGAATGCTGTCAACCAGGGCAGAGACAGCGTGGATTCGATCGCTGAACGTCTCCAGGCTCTGCCCCCGGTCTCCGCCGGCGTGGAGGTATTCGACGTTGTAGTTGTTGGCGCCGGGCCAGCCGGCATCAGCGCTTCGCTGCGCGCCGCCGAGCGCGGCCTCAAAGCCCTTACGCTCGAGCGCGAAGAGGTTGGTGGAACCGTCTCCAAGTATCCGCGGCAGAAGCTCGTCATGACCAGCCCAGTCGAGTTTCCCCTGCACGGCAAGTTTCGCAAGACGACGCTTTCCAAAGAAGAGTTGCTCTCCTTCTGGGAGAAAGTCATGAAGCGGGCCGATTTGAACATTCGCGCGGCAGAAGGCGTGGATAGCGTGCGCAAAGAGCAGGACGGGATCTTTCGCGTTAAAACTGCGCGTGCCGAGTACCAATCCCGCGCGGTCATCCTCGCTCTGGGACGTGCTGGAACGCCGCGCAAGCTGGGGGTTGCGGGCGAGGAGCTTCCTCATGTCCTTTACCGGCTCATCGAGGCCGACCATTACACCCACAAGAACATTCTGGTTGTGGGAGGAGGAGACAGCGCGGTCGAGGCGGCCATGGGATTGGCGCGTCAGCCGGGCAACCATGTCACCCTCTCATACCGCCGGGGCGAATTCTCTCGGCTGAAGGACCGCAACGCAAAGCGCATTGAAGAACATATCCGCTCCA
>PMYF01000288.1:0-2723 GCA_003171295.1 Acidobacteriota bacterium
GACGCAGACGGCTTCCTGGCGGGCGTGAGCCAGCACTATCCGGACACCCTCCGCCCGGCCCTGCAGATCATCAAGACGCGGCCCGACGTGCACCGGGTCTCCGCCGTGTTCGTCATCGTCACCAAGAAAGAAGTCTACTTCTTTGCCGACACGCACGTGAATATAGCGCCCACGGCGGAGGATTTGGCGGAGATTGCCGTCCTGGCCGCAGAGGTGGCGCGCGAATTCGAGGTCGAGCCGCGCGTGGCCATGCTCAGCTTCTCCAACTTCGGCAGCACGCCGGACCCCATGTCAGACAAGATGCGGCGCGCCACGGAACTGGTGGCGGAAAAGAATCCCAACCTGATGGTGGACGGAGAAATGATGGCCGACACGGCACTGGTGCCGGAGATCCTCGCGGAAGAGTACCCCTTCGCAAAACTCAAGGGCGGCGCTACGGTGCTGGTATTCCCCTGCCTCGAAGCCGCGAACATTGCATACAAGATGATGATGCGCATCGGCGGGGCGGAGGCGCTGGGGCCCATCCTGATGGGGCTTTCGAAATCCGTCCACGTGCTGCAGCGCGGCTCGACGGTGGAAGAAATCGTGAACATGGCCGCCATCGCCGTTGTCGACGCCCAAAAGCACAGCCTGCAGCTACGCGCTATGCCCCGTTCATCGGCAGCGTGAGGTAAGTCGAAACTTGGCGCGCCATTACACAAGGGCAGCGGTTTTTAGCCGGCACCACCCAAGGGGCCACGCGTTTCTGGAAGCCGCCCCGTTGAGCCGCCGAGGCAGCATCTCCGCGCCACCCGCTCGACCCTTGCCGCCCTTATCCCGGCCTATTTGAGATTGATCGTGCCGCGACATTTCGGCTTCCCGCACAGGCAGCCCATGGTTTCGTCGGTATCGTCATAGTTGTAATCGAGGGTTAACTCCTCACCCTTATGAATCGCGCGCAGGCTCATGTAGAGGATATGGCCCTTCATAATCCGCGACACCAGGTTGGGCTCACAACAGTGGTTAACTAACTGAGCACCGGAGCCACCTACCGCGCCGTCGATCGTCCAGTGATCATCAAGGACGAACAGATACGGCGTGCTCGCGCGCCGTTTCGCCTCGCGCGGACCGATTTTCTCGCCGGTGTATTCGATCACCTTGCGGTTGGCCGGGATGTCCTCCGCTGCATAGACCCCCCAGCGGTGGATTTTCGACGTCCCAACCCGCAGACGAAAGCAGGAGTATTTGAGATTAATGGCCGGAACAGGAGTTGCTTTGTGCTTGGGCATGGCGGAAGCATGGTAGCGCAAAATGCTTCGCTAAGTCTGCGGGTTTTTCTCTGCCTTGAAGCCAGGAGCAGCAGCCCCGCCAGACGTCTGAAATGACTTGGCGAAGAGTGTTCGCTATGCGACTCGCAACGCTACGGCGCCGACGCCTACTTGTGCTGGGGCTGTGCCGCGGATTTCTCAAGCGCTGCGTCGATGCGGGCGAGGGCGTGCTCCACTTGTTGCAGATGCTCATCGGTAATGGCGTGGGGATTCGCCTCCCGAAAAGCGGTGAGATTCGCGCGGATGGCGTTCGCGCCATTTGCGGTTTCGTGCGCGAGCGAATTCAAAGCATTCTCTCGATCTTTCTCCTGGAATTTCCTATCTTTCAACCGGAACTTCCACACCTGCCGCCGCCAAAATATGAGCGTGGCAACCGTTACGGCGAAGAGCGGAGTATAGAATGCTTGTATCCGCGGCTTGGAAGTTAGCGTGCACATCGTCACCAAGCTGCTGGCGACATAAAGCAGAATCATGAACCCGAGGAGGGCCAGCCAACGGGTCCAGCGCGGCGCGGTTGAAGTGCCACCCATGGCATTCGTAGCCGCGATCGATACGTCACGGATCATCGCGAGTGTGACTTGTGACTGCCCGGGTTGCGACGCTGCTTGAGCGCCTTTCCCGTCCTCGCGAACTTGGCTGGGTCTATCCATCGCTTCTTTTCCTCCTGCCGCAAGTGCACTGCCGCTTGCACCTTCTGCCGCCCTGGCGGGACCGGCGTCTTCGCTGCCCGCCCGCACGGGACAGTCGCCCAGCGGCGCTGCCCTTAACCGCGGTGCTCCTCCTCCAGGTTATCCGGTAGGACGCATGGCGCCGGCTTCAGGCACCGCGCTGTTCCTCCGGGCGCCGCGATTCTGCCCGCACCATTTCCGGAAATTCTTCGAACTCACTTCCTGTCCGGAGGGCCTGGGTTGCGGCAATTTGCACAAACTGAGCTGCCATCGTACCCGAAATGATCGGCAGGCTCTCTTCTTCCCCTGCTTCCAGGGCCGCCGCGCCTGTAAGCTCCTGCCACTGGTGGCTATTGTAAATACAGCCCGGATCTCCCGCCTGGATGTCGCCCGTGTAAGCCAGGGCCCGCGCCCGGCAGCCGCCGCAGTAATGCCGGTAGGTGCAAACCCCGCAGTGGTCGCCCCGGTCTTCGCGGTCCGCGAGGGTGTCAAAGAGCGGATTATTCCAGATATCGTGGAAACTCTGCTGGCGAACGTCGCCGACCTTGATACCAGCGATATATACACAGGGGGTGACGAAGCCATTCGGCTGGATGGCGCAGTAGCACCGCCCTGTGCCACAGCCGCCGATGTAGCGGGAAAGTACCATGGTTTTTTTCCCGGCCCCGCGGCCCGCGTGGCCCGTGGCAAACAGCCCTTCCTCGGGTCCGTAAACGATGCAGGAACGGCCAAACTGGGGCGCGGTCGA
>PMYF01000288.1:2735-8726 GCA_003171295.1 Acidobacteriota bacterium
CCCACGGGAATGAAATTGAAATGCGTGAAAGTCTGGCAGCCCAGGTCGATCGCAAACTGGACCGTGTCGTCCACCCGGTGAGCGGTATGGCGGGTAAAACAGCAAGCCATCCCGGTTTTAATGCCCGCCGCGACCGAGTTGCGAATCCCCTGTACGCTCCTGTCCCAAGCCTTGGCCTGGCCTCGAAAGGCGTCGTGGACGGCGGGGTCGATGCTATCCAGACTGACCTCGATGTATTTGACGTGGGCGGCCTTCAGGCGAGCGCAGATTTCCGGCGTCAGCAGCGTCCCGTTCGTGGCCAAGGTCACGTGAATACCGCGCAAGTGGCAGCGCTCCAGCACCCTCCAGAGATCGGGCGCCACCAGCGGTTCGCCCCCCGCGAAGGCCACAAAGGGCACAAATTCTTCGCCCATCTGGTCGATGAGATTCAGCTTCTCGTCGGTCGAGAGTTCATCGGCGGCGGGCAAGCGGTGGGCGTTCTGGTAACAATGCCGGCAGGAAAGGTTACAAGCCTGCGTGATGTTCCAGACCGGGAACAAGGGCGCGGTGTAGCGCTGCGGAACGGTCAAGCCGTATGTCGCAATGCTCTTGGCCGTCAGCGCCAAGGCTTTTACGGTGGGTGGATGGTGAAAGAGGCGCTGCTTCATGGTTTCTTTGTCGAGCCGGGCTTTGCGCAGGCCCAGATTGATGATCCAATTCGGCACGCTCCACTTCAGGCGCTGCCAGAAGTCCGCCTGGGGGTTGTCGTAGTTCTCACAGAGCCGCATGAAGAAGCACTTGCCCTCCGGATCGCGCCGGGTCATCCACAGGAACGCTTTCCGCACTGCCGGCGTGGAGAGCCAGTCTTCCAGCATGTGACGGGAATTCGGCAGCGGTGCCGTGAGGCGCCCCACTTGCGGGCGCGCATGGGTCATGATCCTGCGGTCTGATGTGCCAACGTACATTTTCGAATCCTCCCGGGGAGATAACAGCGGGTGGCCTGCGTACGATAGTTACGCCCCACTCGCGCGACAAAGTCTGGATACTGCAAAACCCCCTTTCACAGGGCAGCCAGCCCTGGGTTCTCCTAACTCTTGGTCCCTCAAGGTCTTCAATCCCATTAGAGCCTGCTTAGTGTTTTTAAGCAATTTTGCTGCCTTTATGAGATGCCCACCTGGGTGTCTTTCCTCGTGGGTCTCAGCAGGTATCTTGTATCAGCAGGTACGAGATTACCAATGGTTTAGATGCAGGAATTAAGAAACAAAGCCAAATCCGCTCCGGACAAATTGCCCTAAGTGGTCTGTAATCATCCCGATCCCCGGTGCTATGCGCAACAAAAAGCCACACCTAAGACCCCTCGCGGATGGGCAGTATGGCAACGCGCATGGAATGGCGCTTGAGTTTCTTCCCACTTCTGGATATAAACGGCTAGGACAAGCGCGAGGAACCAACCTCGCGCACTCTGCACTGCTGGATGGGAGGAAAGGAACTTATCATGACGGATGACATTAATCGACGAGATTTTCTAAAACGTGCCACCTTGACCTCGGCAGGCGTTAGCCTGTCGATGTACGGCTTCAGCACTGGGAACGTCCTGGGGGCGAACGAGCGGATTCGGTTGGGCGTAATCGGCATGGGCCGCCAGGGCACGGACGATATGCAAAACTTTATGAAACACGGCGTGGAAGTTGCCGCCGTGTGCGACGTTTTCCAACCCCAATTGGACAAAGGCCTCGCGGCTGCGGGCGGCAAGGCCAAAGCTTTTAAGGACTTCCGCCAGGTGCTCGACGACAAGGACATTGACGTGATCCTCGTGGCCACTCCCGATCACTGGCACCCGCTCCCCATGGTGATGGCCTGCCAAGCCGGCAAGGACGTTTATGTGGAAAAACCCATCTGCGTCGCGGTGGAAGAAGGTATGAAGATGGTGGAAGCCGCGCACAAATACAAGCGCGTGGTGCAGGTGGGACTCTGGCAGCGCTCGAACCTGCACTTCCAGAAGGCTGCGGAGTTGGTGCAGAACGGCCTGCTGGGCAAGGTCAGCTTCGTGCGCACCTGGAATTATTCGAACATCTATCCGGAGGGCATCGGCAATCCGCCGGACGCCGATCCGCCGGCAGGGCTTGATTGGGACATGTGGCTCGGCCCCGCACCCAAGGTGCCCTACAACTGGAACCGCTTCGGAGTCGGCGATCGCTGGTCCACCTTCCGCTACTTCTACGATTATGCAAACGGTTGGCCGGGCGATTGGGCCATCCACCTGATGGACATCGTACAGTGGGCCATGAAAGTCGAGGGGCCATCGACTATCACTGCCTTGGGTTCCAAGTTCCTGATCAAGGACAATGCTGATATTCCTGACACGCTCCAGATCACCTGGGAATACCCGACGTTCGTGGCCACTTACGAAAACCGCCTGTGCAACTCTAATTCCATGTACAAGCATGAATACGGAATCGAATTCCACGGCACCGACGGCACCATGTTCCTCGACCGCGAAGGCTTCCAGGTCTTCCCGGAATTGACGACGCAACGCGACTATCGCGAAGTGCACGGGAACAACGAGAAAGGTGAAGCGGCGGAGTTGGGCAAGACCCCCAGCATGAAGATGGAACGGGTGGACGACGGGCTGCTCGTTCACGTCGGCAACATGCTGGATTGCATGCGCACCCGCAAGATGCCGCAGACCAATATCGAATACGGCCATCGCAGCAGCAGCGCCTGCCTGCTCGCCAACGTCGCCCTACGTTCCAAGGAGCGGCTGGAGTGGGACGTCGCCAATCAGAAGTTGCTCAAAGGCGGCCCCGTAGCACAGAAACTTCTGGGCCGTGAGTACCGCGCACCCTGGAAGTTGACCGTCTAGCGAAGTTGGCCGCGGCATTCCGGAATCCCCTTTTGCGGGCAAGGTCTTCTTGCCTTGAAAATTGAACGGCGTAGGGGCGGTGGTTCACGAACCGCCCCCACGTGCCTTCCCTTATTTTTCCCACCACGGCCTACACAGGTTGTGGAGAAACGCTTCCCTGCTGTCATCCTGAGTCCTTCGCTGTCATTCTGAGCGAAGCGAAGAATCTCGCTCTGCCCATTTTCATGGGAATACGAGATCCTTCCTTCGCTATGCTCAGGACCGCCTGCGGCTCCTCAGGATGACAAATTCCAGAGTTTTCAACAAACTGTCAGGGAATGGCGGTGACATAGATCGCGGTCGAGTCGCCGCTCGAGGTGGGAGCGATGAACGCCGTGGTCTGTTGAGTGTCACTGGTGAGTGAAACGAGGGGCCGGCCCGGCGCGACCTGGGTGATGGGCTGGAAATCCTCCGGGGTGGTGAGCCGATTCACTTGCCCCTCGCAGTAGCAATAGAGGCCGAGGTCGTTGGGCGCATCCGCAGGTGCGGCGGCGAAGATCATGTTGCCCCCCGGGCCGATCGTCAGGCTCAGAACCCTTCCCAGGGACTTGACCGGAGAGGGGCCGGGCGTTTGTTTTGCCGGCACGGGTTTGGAGGGATCCCCCGCCAGCAGGGCAGTCTGGATGTTCCCGTTCTCCAGGAAAAGCAGCAGCATTGGCACGGGAGTGGCGCCCCCGCGCGCCGCCAGCAATTCCGTGGTTTCAGGCGGCTCGGGAGGCGGCTTCAGTTCCTGGAAGGTCTGGATAGCGATGGCGCGAAAGAACTGCTCGAGCGCCGCCTCCGCCGAGGCGCCGTGCCGGAAGAACGCCGCCTCGTCGTGGCTGAAAAAGAAGGGCTCAAGCCATTCTTTCGCCGAGAGCTTCATTCCCGCCGGCAACGCCAGCGCCTGCAGGCCGCGCGAACTCCAGAGGAAAAGTCCCGAAGCCGCCCCTTTCCCCGACCAGCGCGCTCCGAATAGAACATTCCCGTCAGATGTGACGAGTGGTGCTGAGAACTCCTCGAACTTCGCTTCCGGCAGGCCCGGCGGCGCATCCAGGTTAGTGACCAGCGCCTTGGCCCTTGTCCCTTCCTGCCGGACCACGACGTACTTCGGGGCCTCCTCACTTACCGAAGCCAGCGTGGCGGCGAAGGCCATCACCCCCGCGTCATTCATGCTGGGTGCGCTGAAGCTGTCGTAGGCAGTTTTGGGAATCGGCGCCAGTAGACCCTGGAATGCCGGAACCGTAAAGCTCACACCATTCGAGCGCACCACGGCGTGCAAGTCGCTACGCGCGCTGTGCAAACTGGAAAGGAATATGATGTCCTGGTTCCCGTTCATCGCCAGGTTCGAAAACGGGCCGAAGGTGAAACCCGGATGCCCGGGCACTCCGGTGCCGCTCGTGAGCAGCAGGCGCGTGTTCACTTGCGCAGACGCTCCGGGCACCCCGGCCCAGGCCACCCAAGCCGCCAGCGTCCACGCCGCTACCCTCGCGACCGCTCCACTCCGAATTCGTACCACGGGATTCAAACCGCCTTTCCTGCCTTTTCGCTCACGCCCCGCTACCGCGGGGAATTCTCCCAGCACTCGGGGAGCCCCTAACCTGCCTCACCGACTCAAACCGAATCAGGCAACCTNNGTTTCGAAAGGGATCCCATTCCAGCTGCAGGTCCCTCAGGCCGTTAGCTCCACGACCCGGGTGTAGCGATGTGTCGGCTGCGGCCGCGCCGGACTGAAACTCTCAAGGCTCCGGACCCGAATCTCAAGATCCCCCCCGCCTGCCTCCAGAAGGGAACGCTCGAAGGCAACGCGCAAGGCTTCCGGGAGCATGTGCACGCGCGCATTGATCAGGAGCGACGCATTCTGAGAGGGACCTTGGAGCCCGCTCTGGATCACCGGTCCGCTCGCCCCGCCCGTGAGGTTCCCCGTCAGGGAGCCGAGTGGTGTGGATAGGAACAATTTGATGTGGGCGATCTCGGCCTTGGCTTCAGCCAGGGATTCCCGGAAATGTTGTAGCAACTTCCTGCAGAACGGCGCCCAATGGGTGGTCAGGGGAGCGGTGATATCCACCCTCGCATTCAGCCAGCCGAGCGCTGCCTCGCCCTCCGCATAAAGGTCATAGTCGATCTCGGGAATGTGGAGGCCAGCGGGCTGCGGCTTGCCTATAAAGGCGAGCCAGGCGTCCAGCCCAACGCCCGTCAGCGCCGAGATGACCAGCAACGGTTTCGTCGGAAACTCCCGCCGCAATAGCGCTGCCAGAGGGCGCACTTCGGCGTCGGGATAGGCGTCCGCCTTGTTCAGAACGATAGCGTCGGCCTCTTCCAGTTGCTTCCGGAAGATGTAATAGACGTTCTCGGGAAATCCGCCTGGGGCAGGTGGACTCAGCGCTTCCCGCGCCCGCGGCGGGTCAACCAGCACGACGAAGGGCGCAAGTTGGAACTGGCTGCCGCAGAGGTCTTTGAGGGGTTGCAGCACCGTAGCGGAAAGATCGGTGCAGCTTCCCACGGGCTCACCCAGAATGACGTCCACCTGCCCCTGCGCGAGATGTTCTTGCGCGCGTGCCACGAATTGATCGAAGCGGCAGCAAAAGCAGCCTCCGCTGACTTCGCTGACGGCCAATCCCGCTTGCTTCAGAAAGGCCGTATCGACCAAACCGGGAGCCTGGTCGTTCGTAATCAAGGCCACACGTTGGCCGCGTGCCAGGAGCTCACCGGCGGTGCGCCGCAAGAGGGTCGTCTTTCCCGAGCCCAGAAAACCACCCACCAGAATCAGTCTTGTTTTCTGCATTCCGCCGCCTCCCGCTCACGAGCTCCCTCTCAGTCATAATGCCCAACACGCCTAAGATTACCACTGAACTGCATCGCACGTATCCTCCCGTTGGTGCCCGCCTTTCCCTGCCCCGTCTGCGGTCCAGCCCTTCTCAACTCCCACTCTGGCTCTTGACTGTCTGCCCCCCGCCTGCTGGCCACTTTCCCTGCCCCCCTCACCGGGTTCTGCTGGCAAGGTGCTGAAAAACATGTAGCGGCGACGGAACCTGTCCCGGTTTCATCGGGACGTCGCCACCGCCGGTTTGATTCCAAGGCCGTTCTGGCGATATAAAATCGCCGCTACGCCGCCCATCAGGGGTTTTTCA
>PMYF01000802.1:0-9097 GCA_003171295.1 Acidobacteriota bacterium
CGGGTGCCGGGGCCAGGGTTGAAATATCCCCGGGGGATCCGCGACGTCGAGGAGTGGTATATCAGCCTGGGCTCCCGCCGCGACCACATCTACAAGATTTTCGAACGCCAGACCGAGATCAACCTGCTAAACCTGCAGAGGATTAACGAGGTCGTTGGCAACCGCGTGACCGCTGCGTACCTTACCGGCACGGATTTTGGCGCGCAGAATGGGCCATTCGTTTCACCCCGGACTTACCGCGACCTCTTCCTGCCTTTCCACAAACAGATCAATGACTGGGTGCACCGCTACACCACCTGGAAAACCTTCATTCATAGCTGCGGCTCCGTCCGGGCCCTGATCGAAGATTTCATCGTTGCGGGCTTTGACATCCTCAATCCTGTGCAGTGCTCGGCGGCGGGCATGGATCCTTTTGAGCTGAAGCGGGAATTTGGTGACCGGATTACGTTCTGGGGTGGAGGTGTGGACACGCAGCGCACGCTCCCCTTCGGCTCACCGCAGGAAGTTCGTCAGGAAGTTCGCGAACGAATCAGGACCTTCGCTCCCGGTGGGGGCTTCGTGTTCAACGCCGTCCACAATATTCAGGCACTCGTGCCGGTGGAAAACGTGCTCGCCCTGTACCAAACCGCGCGCCAGCACGGCAGTTATCCGCTCCACCTGACGTAACACGGCAAGCTTGGTCGTGCGCATGAGCAGGATGCCCATGCTGCGTCTTTACAGGCTGCGGAAAAACCCGTCGGGGCTGTCATTCTGAGCATTGATAGCCAAACGCAGGCTATCTGTGATTCCAGAAAGTGGACGCGGCAAGCGTGTGATGAATTTGTTGAATCCAAACAGCTTACGCGTCCACTTTCTGGAGAGGGACGAAGAATCTCGTGCTGCCATGAAAATGCGCAGAACGAGATTCTTCGCTTCGCTAAGAATGACAGCAGGGAAGCGTTTTCCCGCAGCCTGTTTAGCCCTGGCAGGGGCTGGGGGCTCTTTCGGACTCGAGAACCTTCCGCGTAGTTTCGCGGATTGGGATTACCATGCGCTAAGTGGGTATTATCAACCATGGACTAATGCATCTTATCAAGTTTTTAAAATTCTCCTTTTACACGGAGCCCTCTTATGCTGACTTCACGTGAGCGCGTAAATCTCGCCCTGAATCATCAGGAGCCCGACCGCGTGCCGCTCGACCTCGGCGCGAGCGCCGTTACCGGGATGCAGGTTGACACCGTCTACAAGCTGCGCCAGGCGCTCGGCCTGGATGCCCCCGGCACACCGGTGAAAGTCGTTGAACCCTACCAGATGCTGGGCGAAATCAAGCCCGACCTGATGCACGCGCTCGGCATCGACGTGGTGGGCCTGGGAAAGTCTGCCACCATGTTTGGTTTCAAGAATGAAGGCTGGAAACCCTGGACAACTTTTGCCGGCACACCGGTGCTGGTCGCCGCAGGCTTCAATACCGACCCGGACGAGAATGGTGACATCCTGCTATACCCCGAGGGTGACCAGTCGGTCCCGCCCAGCGGCCGCATGCCGAAAGGCGGTTTCTATTTTGACTCCATTCCCCGCCAGCTTCCGCTCGACGAGAACAACCTGAAGCTCGATGACAACCTCGAAGAGTTCGGCCCCATTTCCGACGCGGATCTGGCGCATCTGAAGCGCGAGGCGGAGAAGCTCTGGACCGAGACCGACAAAGCCGTGCTGGGGAATTTCGGAGGAACGGCCTTCGGCGACATCGCACTGGTCCCCGGACCCTGGCTGAAGCATCCCAAGGGTATTCGCGACGTCGAGGAGTGGTACGTCAGCACCGCCATGCGCCGCGACTTCGTTTACAAGATTTTTGAGCGCCAGTGCGAGATCGGAATCCAGAATCTCGAGAAGATTCACCGGGTCGTCGGGAATCGCGTGACGGTGGTTTTCGCTTCCGGGACGGATTTCGGGCAGCAGAACGGTCCGTTTGTATCACCCAAGGCCTATCGTGATCTCTTTAAGCCGTTCAACAAGGCAGTAAACGACTGGGTCCACGAGCACACAACGTGGAAAACTTTCATTCACTCGTGTGGCTCGGTCCGGGCCTTGATTCCTGACTTCATCGACGCGGGCTTCGACATCCTCAATCCCGTCCAATGCTCGGCGGCGTGCATGGCGCCGGAAGAACTCAAGCAGGAGTTCGGTGACCGAGTGACGTTCTGGGGCGGCGGCGTGGACACCCAGAAAACGCTGCCGTTCGGGACGGTCGACGAAGTTCGCCAGGAAGTCTGCGCGCGCTTGAAGACGTTCGGGAAGGGCGGAGGGTACGTCTTCAACACCATTCACAATGTGCAGGCGCGCGTCCCCATCGAGAACGTCCTGGCCATGTACGAAACCGTACGCACCTGCGGCCGTATGGGCGACTGAACCCCATGCGGCGGCGCTCCGGCCCGCGAGTCTAACTCAGCCTCCCTGGCGCTGACGGATGCGGCATAGGCTGCTAACTCACACTCCTGGCGACGGCCATCAACGTGGGTTTTTCTCCCGGTATTTCTGTGCCAAGGCGCGAATCTCGTAAGTGAATTTCAGAAACCGCTTTTCCCAGCGCCGGGCTTCTGCGGGAGTGTACCGGTAAAAGCCCTGCGCATTCGCCACTCCCTTTCCGCCTGCGTCCACTACTTTCCGGATCAGCGCCGGAACCTCCTTGGAGCAACAGAGCTCAGGCAACAGCTCCTCCATAACCCGGCGGTAAGCAGGAACCCCCGTGAGATCCATGAAACGGAAGGGGCCCGCAAAGGTAATCCAGTAGCCCAAGTCATTCCGCAAAGAACGATCCACGTCCTCAATCGTGGCATAGCCAGACTCGACGAGGTAGAAGGCCTCACGCATGAGCGCGTACATGCAGCGGTTGGTGATGAAGCCACGAACGTCGCGACGGACGATGGAAGGCTCCTTGTCCCAGCCTTGCGCCAGAACGCGCGCGCGTTCGGCGAAGGCCAGGTCCGTTTGATCCCCGCAGATGATTTCCATGAAGCGGGTGATGTGCGCGGGTTCTCCCCAATGGATACCCAGGATTCTTTCCGGATGGGTGGCGCCCTTCTGCAGCGTGGTCACGGGAATGGCGGAGGTGTTGCTACCGATCAAGGCCTCCGGGGACACCGCCGCTTCCACCTTCCGGAACACCTCATATTTCACCTGCAAGTCCTCCAGCACCGTCTCTATCACAATCTCGCAGTCACGGAGCGCGGAGAAATCTTCAGCCAGTTGCAGGTTCCCCACCACCCGGACCGGATCTCCCGAAAGCAGCTTCTCGCGCTGCATCTCGCGGAGCAGACCGAGGAGCCGGCGACGCGTGTGGCGCCGGCGGGAAAGACTTCTAGTTACACCCACCACCGGGTGTCCGGCCGCCAGCAGACAGGCCATGATGCTGGTTCCCATCAGCCCCAGACCTACTACACCCACCGGGATGTCGCGCGCTCTTTTCGCAAAGTAGTGCTCTGGGGAATCTTTCTGTGTTTTCTTCTTTCCCTTCGCTGCCATGTTCAAATCCTCCGGCTGCGGTGTGACTGAATTGAGCTTCTGATCCTTATGCCCTGCGACTCCTCCAGGGGCACATGGCCGTGCGCCGCTGCCCGCTTCAGGGCGCGGACGCGACCGACTCAAGGGGAGGAACGGCATCGCCCTCCTTGAAAGTTCTGGTAAAGGTTTGCAGTCGCGCCTGAATCCGCCGCCAAAATTCGTACTCCGCATCCCATCGTCCCAAGGCGGAGGGCAGCCGGTAGGGCGTGAATTCCGCCAGCCAATTCCGGCGGTAGATCTCCTTGAGTTCGGTGATCGCATCCATTTGATCCGTGAGCCGCCCGTGGGATTGATAGGTGATGTCCGAACCCATTTGACTCCAAAGCTGCTCGTCGGAGGGATGCGGCCCCAGCTCCTTCCAGCGGTCGGCAATTTCCAGGGCGTTCAGAAACTTGTAGGCGGCGTAGTCAAGCAGGCGGCTCCCGAAGAGCAGGCTCGCGAGGGTCGTGCCCTCCCCGGCGAGGGCCAGCGCCTGCTCAAAATGCGTCTGCGCGTCTTCGGCCAGGAGGCGCGCTTGGTGCAAGTCCTCCCGATGCTCGCCGGCGCTTTTCAGCATTGCCGGCGCGAAGGGATCACCCCATAGGGCCAGCATGGTGTCCTGTCCCAGCACCTTCTGCAAGGTGGCTTCCGACCGCGCCAGCTTTTCCAGCCCCGCTGCCACTTCCGGAGCGGCCGCGGCAGGATACATCAGGCGCGCGTAATCGGAAATGAACTGCTGATGATTGACCGGCTCGGACTGCCACGGGACGACGGCGCCGTAAGCGATCCCGGGCCATGACATGCGGAGCAAATTCTGGGCGCTATCGGTCCAAACGGTATTCATCAGCCCCAAAGCGTGGGATTTCCTGCCGGCCGCCATGAAGGTGTCGATATTCTCAAAAGTCGTGTCGAAATCCGGCGCGATTTCATTCCAACTGTGCACGCCCGTCGCCACGATGTGCGGCACGCTGTGGGCAGTCAACGGGCCGAGCCAGCGCTTGTATTCCGGATCGGGTTGCGCCTCGTAGTACCAGGGCACGGCGATAATGCCGGGCGGGAGCTGCGCGACGATTTCGGGATACTTCACCATAATGTCGGCCCAGGCCATCACATGCTTTCCCCGCTGCTGGAAGAGGCGCGCCACGCGTCCCAACTGGTCCACAAAAAGCTTGGCCGGCGTCGCGCCGGCGCCTTGTTCGCGGGCGGCCTTTTCAATCTGCCAGGTTTCGTCAAACCCGATATGCACGAACGGGCTCGGGAACAGTTTAGATATTTGTTCCGCCCAATCGGTGAGCAAATTCATCACCCGGGGGTTCTCGGGATTGAACTCCCCGCCGTGCGGGAAGGCCGCGAGGTCTGAGTACTTCTCAACTCGGAAGAGATCGTGCAAATGGCCATATAGCTCCAGGCAGGGAGACACATCGATGTGGCGGGCGCGTCCGTAAGCAACGATGCGCCGCACCGCGGCCTGCGTGAAGCGGCCGTCAGGATTCAGGAGCGGGTATCCCTCCAGCTCGATGCTGGCTTCGTTGTAAAAGTAATATTGGTTCACCTTCCAATGCGCCAGGAAATCGAGTTGCCGCTCCACTTCCGCTTCCGTGGGTAACGCACCGTGGCTCATGTCCACCATCGGGCCGCGATAAACCAGCAGCGGCCAGTCGTGGATTTCCACTTCCGGCAATGAGGCCTGTGCGCCCAGACCTTCCACGAGCTGCACGAGCGTCTGAACGCCATAGAAGACCGCGGCCGATGACCGCCCGCGGATTTCCACTCCCGCCAGCGTAACTTTCAGGTCGTATGCCTCGCGCGAATTCGGGCCGGGTTGCTCTCCGGGCACGGGAAGAGGATCCAAATTACCCGTGCGTTCCAGCACGATGGCCGGCCCATTACCACCGCTGACTATTGCAACCTGGACCCCGGTCCGGTCCCACAGGCAGCGCGCGAACTCGGAGGCGGCAAAGCGGTCTTCCTCCGCAGGAGACGGCGAGGCCAGGCGAATTCCCAACTCGCGCATCAGAAGGTGCCCCGGTCCATATTGGATTTTCTGCGGCCGTGGCAGCAGAGCGTTGTGTTCACACAACCCCAAGCCGGGCAGAAGGAAAAGCCCGGCCAATAAAAAAGCAACTCGAGTTGGTCGCATCATCTCCTCCACAAAACGACAGCATTCTAACATCGGCCGACGGGTTTTGCGCGAGCCGTTGCGGTGGAATTGAGACCTTTAGGCAATACAAGGTTTACTTCCGCGGATCTGCTTCCCCGCGCCGGACGAATTCTCAGGTCAGAGCGGTGGGAATACTTCAAAACAGCCGGCCGGCCCAGCGCGTCGAGACAGGTGCTGACCGGCGCTCCATGGAAGGATAAGGGCTAAGGTGGCAGAGGCCTGGGAAGATTCCGATTCGGACCTTGTGGGGTGAGGAGGCTAGGGGCCTCCCCTGGCGGTTGGCCCCTGAGCCTTTCATGTGGAGGCTTCCAATTTAAGGATAAAGACCGCGCAGCGTGGTTGCTTCCGCGACGCGGCTGATGCCGAGCATGTTGGCGGCTGTACGCATACTGACCTTGTGATCGAGGCGAATCTTCAGAACCTCGGCGAAGCTGGTCTTCATGACCCGCTCCAGGCGGTTATAAACGTCCTGTGCTTCCCAGAACAGGTGCTGTTCGTCCTGCACCCATTCGAAGTAGGACACCGTCACACCACCGGCATTGCAGAGAATGTCCGGGATGAGGAATATGCCGTTCTTCTCCAGGATGGCGTCTCCTTCGGGGGTGACCGGTCCGTTTGCTGCCTCACCGACGATCTTAGCCTTCACCTTGCCGGCATTGCTACCGTCAATGGCGTTTTCCAAGGCGGCTGGAATAAGGATGTCACACTCCAGTGCGAACAATTCCGCCGGGCTGATGGGTTCGGAATCGGGGAAGCCCACCACGCCGCCCGTCTTCTCTTTGTGCGCGATCAGCTTGGTAACGTCCAGCCCTTTGCTGTTGTGAACGCAGCCGCGGGAATCATTGGCCGCGATGACGCGCGCTTTATTGTCGTGCATAAGGTGGGCGGCAATGGACCCGGCGTTGCCGAAGCCCTGCACCACTACCCTTGCACCCGCGATGGGAATGTGGAGGTGTTCCGCTGCACTGCAGACCGTATAGTACACTCCCCGGCCTGTGGCCTCGTTCCGGCCCAGCGACCCACCCAGAGCGATCGGCTTGCCGGTAACCACTCCGGAAACCGGATAGCCCTTGGTCATGCTATAGGTGTCCATGATCCATGCCATGATCTGCGAGTTGGTATAGACATCCGGAGCCGGAATGTCTTTCTCCGGGCCAATCAGCGGCAGAATCGCACTCGCATAGCGGCGCGTGAGGCGCTCAAGCTCAACTTGAGACATCGCTTTGGGATTGCAGGTCACACCACCCTTGCCACCGCCGAAGGGAATGTTGACCACGGCGCACTTCCAGGTCATCCAAGTGGCCAGTGCTTTGACTTCATCGAGCGTAACGCCAGGATGATAACGGATTCCCCCTTTTGCCGGCCCCCGCGCCGTGCTGTGCTGGACGCGATAGCCCGCGAAGCTCTGAATGTGCCCGTTGTCCATCCGCACGGGAAGACTTACCTCCAAGATCCGTTCCGGGGACCTAATCATGTTGCGTATGTTTTCGTCTAACTGTAGAGCATCCGCCGCGAGATTGAAATTTTCCATGGCGGAATCGTACGCGGTTTTTACCGTTTGATTTGATACTCCCATTTCGTATACCCCCTATTTGCGAGGAACAATTGAAAGTCCCGCGCGAGTATGCAGCAAGTTGCGAACCAACACAATACCTGGAAATAATGGCATGATATAATGTCTGATACGACAGTTTGTTCATTCCGCCGTGCGCAGAACCGCGGTTTTTTCGAATTAGCACGGGAGTGCGCCCGGTATTCAGTGGCAAATAAATGCACTCGTGTCGATCTGGTGGGGAGCAGGTGCGGAGGCTCCCGTTTGCGTGTTCCGGGCGAGCCCGGGCAACGCACTTGCTGGGTATAAGCGCGCAGTGAGAGGGCAACCTCAGGGGGAAAACAGTGGACTCACAGATTCCTAAGCCGACGCATGCACGTCCGGAGGAACCTAAACCAAAGCCGCGACCGAATCCCAAGGCGCCTCGCCAAGCCCTGCCCTTGCGGTCACCCGAGGTGCGGGTGGCGGGCTGTGAAGAGGTCTCCCTGGGCTTCTCCCTGGAGCAAGTCCGGGTCGAGGCGCTGCGTTGCCTGCAATGCAAGGAGCCGGTATGTGTCGAGGCCTGTCCGCTGCACCTCGACATCAAGAGCTTCATCGGTTTGATGGCGCAAGGTGAGTTCGAAGCAGCCTTCCAGAAGATCGGCGAGCAAAGCCCTTTTCCGGGGATTTGCGGGCGCGTCTGCCAACACGAACTGTACTGTGAGAAGGTTTGCTTGCTGGGGAAGAAGCTCGACCCCGTGGCGATTGGTTCGCTCGAGCGCTTCGCGGCGGACCAGCACGGGAAGACGGAATCACCCGCCGTGCCGGCAGAGCCTTCTCCCCAGGGTGCTCGCGTCGCCCTGGTGGGCAGCGGCCCGGCCTCTCTGATTGCGGCGTATGATCTGGCCCGGAAGGGATATCGCGTGACGATCTTCGAAGCCTTGCACCAACTGGGGGGCGTGCTGGCATACGGCATTCCGAATTTTCGCTTGCCCAGAGGAATCATCCGCGAGGAAATCGACCGGCTGCGAGCCTTAGGTGTGGAGTTCCGGAAAGATGTCATCGTAGGAAGGACCCAGTCCCTCGAAGAATTGTTTGCGGAAGGTTTCCAGGCAGTGTTCCTGGGCACTGGCGCCGGCCTGCCGCACTTGATGAACATTCCGGGCGAAAACCTGATCGGGGTATACACCGCCAATGAATTCCTCACGCGGCTAAACCTGATGGAAGCTTTTCGTTTCCCGGAGTCTGACACCCCGGTGCGGATAGGGGCGCGGACCGTGGTGGTGGGCGGCGGGAACTCGGCTATGGACGCCGCGCGTTGGGCGCGCCGCATGGGCAGCGAGACCACCATCCTGTTCCGGCGCGGACGGGCTGAGTTGCGCGCCCGGCTGGAGGAGATCGAGCACGCCGAAGAAGAGGGTGTGCACTTTGAGTTTCTGGCGGCGCCCGTCCGCCTGCTGGGCGACGAAAAAGGAACCTTGCGCGAGATGGAGTGCATCCGCATGCAACTGGGCGAGCCCGACGAATCGGGCCGCCCCTCGCCCGTTCCCCTACCGGGCTCGGAGTATCGAGTGCCGGTCGATACCGTCGTCATGGCCATCGGGCAAAGCGCCAATCCGACCGTGCAGCGTGCTACGCCGCAACTGGCGACGAACCGCGGCAAAATCACTACCGACGGGACGGGGCAGACGAGCCTCGCGAAAGTTTTCGCTGGCGGGGATGTCGTGCGAGGCGGTTCTACCGTGATTCTAGCCATGCGCGACGGGCGCGCGGCCGCGGCAGCGATTGACCAGGCCTTGCAGGGTCCCGAGGCGGCGGGTGTGGCTCCTGCCCAGGCCCCACATACGGTCGTCCCGGGCCGGGTGGAAAACCGCATCCTCGCCAAGCGA
>PMYF01000802.1:9135-9710 GCA_003171295.1 Acidobacteriota bacterium
ATCCCCCTGACCATCGTGGACGGCGAGGCCGGGAAGGGGAGCATCATTCTCGTCGTCCAGGCCGTGGGAAAAACCAGCCGCGTCATGGTGGCACTGGAGCCCGGCGAGGTTCTGGAAGATCTGCTCGGCCCCCTGGGGCAGGCGGCCTCCATTGAGAATGTCGGACACGTGTTGTGTTTGGCCGGGGGCGTGGGCGTGGCGGAGTTGTTGCCTGTGGCGCGCGCTTTCCGCCGCGCCGGAAATCGTGTGACCGCCTTGTGCGGAGCGCGTTCGGCCGCACAGATCATCCTGGACGCGGAGCTCCGCTCGGCGGCTGACGAAGTCCAGTGGGCGACCGACGACGGGTCAGCGGGACTACATGGCACGGTCGTTGACCTGATGCGCGCTTGGAAGGCCACGCAGTCCTCCCCCCTGGGCGCCGCGCATGTGATTGGTCCCATTCCCATGATGCGCGCCGCGGCGGAGCTCACACGCGAGTGGGGCGTGCACACTCTGGCCAGCCTGAATCCCATCATGGTGGACGGCACGGGCATGTGCGGCGGCTGCCGAGTTACCGTGGGGGATAAGGTAAAGTT
>PMYF01000797.1:0-9609 GCA_003171295.1 Acidobacteriota bacterium
GTTTTCTGGCTTACTGCGGCACGGACATAGAAGTGACGGCCCTGCAAATGGCCGCCATCGTCTCGAGCATCGCCAACGGCGGCACGCTCTACGCGTTGCAGTACCCGCACACGCCAGAAGAAGGAGCCGCGTTCCACCCCATCGTGCGCCGGCGCCTTGACGACCTGGCCGAGTATATCCCGCAAATCCGGGACGGCCTGGCCGGGGCAGTCCTCTACGGGACGGCCCGCTCCGCCTACGACCCGGACCTTTCGATTTTCGGGAAGACCGGGACGTGTAGCGAAAACGGCGCGCGCCTGGGCTGGTTCGCGTCTTACGGGGGCGAACCCCGACCGCAATACGTGGTCGTGGTCCTGTTGCGCGGCGGTCGCATGATGTTTGGCCCGCACGCCGCCGAAATCGCCGGACGCCTCTACCGCGAGCTGAACCAAAGGGAACATCTCACCCAGGCCAGCCGCGTTTACCCCTCCACGCTTCCATCCCGGCGCTAACCAATCGGCAATCCGTTAAGGGTGATGCTATACATATCGGGATTGACGCGGATGCCCATGTTAGCTCGGCGTAAACATAGGGATGGTCGTCGAGGTGAGTCCATCGACGACGGACATGACTCGCGCCGTGGCTTCATAAGCGCGCTGGTAAAGGATCAGATTTGTGGCTTCCTCATCCAGCGAAACTCCCGAAATGGCGGACTGTTGATTCTTGAGTTGTTGCAATACNNCTGCAAGACCAGGTTCGAATAGTAATCTGCGATGGTTTGACCAGAAACGATAGGCTGATTCTGGAGTCCCGCCAGCGCCCTAGCGTTGCCGCCACTTCCGGCGGTGCCGTCAGAACTTGCTGCGACTTGGTCACGATTCGTCACCGCCACGGCCATGGCAAGCGCGGCGCAGGCATTTGAACCGGGGGCCGGTGGCGCAAACGGAACAAAGAAGTCTTGACCCTTTACGCCGCTTAAATCGAATCCCGCCCGCTGCTGCGCATTCACGGCGCTAGTCAAACTCGCGGCCAAGTTATTGAGGGCAGACTGGGTTGTGGGGATCTCGCCATCACGAGCATTGAGGTGCCCCCTTAGTTCCCCACCCGTGATGGCTGCGGTGATGTCGGTCCCCTGCGAAAAAACGTCGTGCATCCCTGATGAGTCGATCTGAACAGTCAGGGGTTGGCTCTGATTGCCCTCCACGAGGAGTGCGCCTTTCGTCGTAGTCACCGAAACGGTGCCATCTCCGGCACAGATAACCGCAGTGTCAACGAGGTGGGAAAGATTCTGCAAGGGTTGGTCGCGCTGGTTCAGAAGCGGCCCTGCGTCCTGCCCGGAGCTCGAAACGGCTTGGATTTGTTTATTCAAGTTGGCGATCTGGCTGCTAAGTTGGTTGACCTGGGTGACCGTCTGCACCACTGATTTATCCAGGCCTTGCTGTATGGTGGCCAGCTTCTGCCTCGTCTGCTTGAATACGTTGGCAAGGTTTTGCCCGGCGGTGATGACGCCTTGGCGCAAGAAGGAATTCGTTGGGTCCGCAGCAAGGGACTGGAAGCTGTTGAAGAAACTGGTCAAGACGCTCTGCAGGCCCCCTCCCTGGATTTCATTGAAGACAGCCTGCACTTGGTTCATCGATTCCAGATAGGAATTAAGGCCCGACTGCTGCTGTGTTTCTTGCTGGATGCAAAGGTTCAAGACGTCATCCCGGACACTCTGTACATGAGCCATCGTCACGCCGGTTCCCACCAGGACGTTCCCACGAATGACGGGAGGAGTTTCTTCCATGTTGGGTATTTCCCGGAAATATCCCGGCGTGTTGGCGTTCGCAATATTGTTGGCCACTACTCCTAGCGTGCCCTGCTGGGTCAGCAAGGATTGAAGGGCGATGGACATGCTACCGAAGAGGTTGGACATGGTCTATTTCCCTCCCCGGCGGAAAAGGCACCCACTTGGGTCGGACGACGTGCAAAGGGTAGGTGCCTGAATAGTGCCCCAGGAAGTTCAAAAGGACGTTCACAGAGCGTCGCGAGCGCCTGAGCATTTCCGAATGGACTCGGCTGAGCCGTCGCACGTCTGCCTGGACCGCCTTAAGCCCGCTGAGCAGCAATTGCAGTTGTCGGCCTGAGGCCGGGTCCAGTTGCGCTTCGAGTTGGGTCCCTGCCACAAGCAGCTCACCCGGCACCCCGTGATCCGTGAGTTTCTCTCTCTCACTCTTCAATTCGGCGTCCAGCAGACGAATCTCTGTGCATAGGCGCTCTTGCTGCGAGATATGTTGACGCATGGCGCGGAGGTCGAGATTCACGTAGGCCGTTCGACTCGCATCGAGATCTGCAGCGAGCAGGCGCAGTGTCACGAGGCGTCGCTCGAGTAATTCCAAGTAGGGTTGTACGTCACGTTTCATGTTTAAGCCAGCATGTTGAGCCTATGGTCCGGTTCGGTCTTAACCTCGAGGTCCTGCTTGTTGGCAGGCACCGCCTGAGTCTTCTTCGGAGCCTTCTTTCCTGGCGAGAAGACCTATTCCGTTTTCCGTCCTCCATCAGTGGCGGTTCGCTGTAGAGGGGTAGGAGCCAAACCGTTCATGACTCCTTCCTCCCATCCCTTAGGTGCGCCGAGGTTCCCCCGTCACGAGTTCGGAATGGATGGCGTCAATGAGTTGTTGGTCAGTTACGTGATGACTACCATTGCCGACTGCCTGACGGAGCGCCTCCACGCGATCTTGTCGAACTTCCGGCACCTGGGACAGAACAGCTTTCAAATGCTCAATGCTTTTGCTGTCGACCGACAGTTGTGCCTTGTCCTGGTTCGCCTGGGCCGGCCCGGGGCGGTTCTGGTTGGTCGACGATCCTGACCGTTCGACTTTATTGGGTTGAAGGTTCTCGGGAAGTGGAAGCTGCGCATCAGTTCTCATATGCTGCCTCCTTGCGCTCAAACTGTCCTATCGGCGGTTTCTGGCACGAACTTTAGCCCGATGATGCCGTCTTAATCTTCCCTCCCGCCTGACCTCGGTTCAGGCTGGGCTCGAGTTGGCGAACCAGCANNGCGCAATTCCCAGTCCCCCTCGCTGAGCCAAGGCAACCGACATCGTCTGAATAGCCAGCGATTTCAGAGTGTCCGGCCCCGCCGTCTGGGTTTCTCCCGGGAGGGAGAAGAAGTCCGAGTTGGATTGGTCCCATAGTTCTGAGATCAAGAGGCCTTCAAAGTCCTGGGCGGCTTTGCGCAGCTTCCGGTATGCGGGGGTTTCCTCGCCAGCGTGGCCCCTCGCGGCTGGAGTCACACCACTGCGATTCAGGATGGCTGCCAGCCCGAGATGAAGGGGAGCCACGAAAATGTCAAGGCCCTAAAGGACCGGACGCCCTAAACTGGACATGCGATCAACGCATGCGCGGTGCCGCGCGGCGGCAATATTGAACCGAGCGGGCGGGCCCGAAAAACCGCGGACCTGCCAGACAGGTCCGCGCTACGCTTGCTTGCTTTGCCCTCGCGATCATAAGGAAAAGCCCACAGTCAGACCTGGTCGCCGCGGCGACACTGTGGCTTGAATCCACCCACTACTCCCCCGGCTCTACCACCAGATCTTCCGCCAGCTTGAAGTGCACAATCGACTCCGCCGGTATATCGATATCCCTGTTGCCGGTCAATCCCGCGGCGGCGGTTCCAGCGCCACCACCCACCAGGCCGCCCACCACCAGCCCTACGCCGCCNNGCGCGCCATGTCCCGCGTCGTCAGCGGATACTGCGTCCCATTCAGAGTCAGTGAGGTCAACCGCAGCTCCAGCAGTGATCTGCCTTTGAAGTGTCCCCGCCGATGCGACACATCCACCACGCCACCCACCGGCACACCCTTCGGCACCAACACACTGTTGTCGCTGGCCAGCACCGGGTCCACGACCTCGCCGGTAAATGTGTTCCCCGCGTGACTGGATTTCACGCTGATGCGCTGATCGATCCGGATGGTCAGCGTCGTGCCCGCCGGGATGCTCACGTTGGCCGGTACCGCCGGCGCCGGAGGCGGTCCCGTCAGCGCGGAAACCATCGGTCCCATGGGTGCTGGAACGGGCGCCCCGGCCGCGGGCACTGTCACCGTAGTCGTTACCACCTCGTTCGTCTGCCCGGTCGCCGGCGGCTGCACCATCGTCGTCGTCGTATTCCCATTCTTGTCTACAGATACCACCTGCTGCGCCTGCCCGGTTGTAGCCGCCTGCCTCTTGGCCTGATCCAGCGCTTTTTCCTGCTTGGATTTGCATCCTGAAAGGATGGCCGCTACCAACACCAACGCCAGCACCGGCATCCGTCCGGTACGAACCAATGAGCCTGAATTGAACATGGTCGATCCTCTTTTCGCGTGTGTTTTCATGGCAATACTGACTGACCCACAGCCTGAACTCGACGGCGGGAACTTCTGTGTCACATGAGAGTACCTTAGCAAGTCCGGTTCTGGTCTGTCTGTCCAGAAATGCACAGCTATTTGTTCCAAACTGCTCATTTGGGTTGATGAGGGAAACTACTGTGTGGGCCGGTGGAGATCTGACAAGGATATAATATGAACTGGGGTTTCATTCCGTAACGAGGGTGGACAAGGCCTCGGCTACCCACTACCCCGACGGCTACTTCTTGCGCTTGAATCCGGCTTGGGAATCAACCCTCGGTTATACCCGCGACGAACTCTAGTCCAAGCGCTTCTTTGACTTCGCGAAGCCTGACGACGTGGGGGCTACCCAGAAGACCACGGTCACGAAGATGTCGCGGCCATAAAGGAAGGAATGCCCCAACCTGGACATGCGATCAATCTACGCACGATGACGTGGGGAGGCAATACCGAACCGACGGGCTGGCGCAGACGGTCGCTTTTTAGCGTCTGCGCTACTTTGCTTTAGCCCATTTATTGACGAGCGCCTCCGTGCGTCTCGCCACACCATACGCGCCTGCGACCTGCGAATTGCCTTCAGCCGCGGACTTTATTCGAGCCGCAAAGGACGGCTCCCAGGTCTCCAGTTCTTCTAAGTAGCCGATGCGCTCTCTAGCGTCCTGGAAACTTCCACTCTGTTCCAATAAACCGACAAGTACTTCCGCCATACGGCGCTGTGTCTGCTTATTCTTGCGGTACGCGTCGAAGAGTTCTCGGGCGAGTGCCGTCGCAGTCTTACCGTTTCCGTGGAATGCCTGAAACCTGCCAATGAAACCGTAAGGAGGTTGTCCAAAGTGGACGGAAAACACAGCGGCGCCCCGACCCATGGCAAATCCGATCTCCTGATCAGTCCAGTTGCTCTCGTGAAATGCAGGGTGAAGCAACGCTACTAGCGCATCGCAGGTCGATAAGGCGGTCTCGATCTGAGTTTGCCAGTCGAGTGTAGGTTCGATGTCGTTGTGCGCGACAAAGCCAGAAATCCCGAACACAAGCAGCGCCTCCTGCAGTTGCCCTGCGAATTCGCGATACGCTGCGAGATGAGAAACAAACAAGCGGAGCATATCTTTTCGCCAGAACGGGGGCTCGACGCCGGGATTGGCTTCTTCAAAATGGAAGCCTACGTGCGAGGCAAGGTCAATCAATGATTGATCCTGAGCATTTCCGATCATCTCAAGGACGTATGTCTCAGCTGAACCGCTCCACTGATCTGACCACGGCAAAGAAAACTGCTTTAGCGTGAGATCCATCAGAGGCCATTGCTCCGCACCCAGTCGCTTGGCGATCTCTTTCATGAGCACGATTCGTTGAGATGGGCTTAGGGGCATGGGTGTCAATGTCAAACGACGGGCTGGCGCGGACGGTTGCTTTTTAGCGTCTGCGATCTCCCGAAGGGACNNACAAGTCCCTTCGGGAAATCGCAGACCCCAAAGGACAGGGGTCTGCGCCAGCCAGCCGTTCCCGAAGGTTCGCTAGGATTGCATTTGCAAGATGCTTGCTGTACATGGCGATTCGCCGGGCCTCAATCCTTCACAAATCCGGCCAATTCTCTCGCGCCGGCTCCTGACATTGCTCCTTCCGTCGAAAGTTCTTCACTTGGGATATGCGCGTGCTATGGGCTCGCTCGCGCTCATCGACCCTACTCGTTTTCTGCATTCGGCACACCGGTTATTCTATATTCCACGGGATGATCGATTGAGGACCGAGCTGCAATCGGTATGTCTTCCCCCGTGCCCGCCGAATCGTCACCGCGGAATATTCCCTTCATCCTGGACATCATTTCCAGTTCGAGCGTCTTCATGTCCTCAGGGCCGAAGTTCGTATTTAGTTCGTGGAGGACGGACTTCAGTACTCTCGTGGCGTTTCTTTTTACCTCGGTACTTGTTACTGTTTGAATTACCCTGCCCCATCCGCCTACGGCTTGGAGAAGCTCGCCAAAAACCTCAGTTCTGCTCTGTTCTGCACTTTTTGCGCGAGACAGGGTGGTGAAGTGTAAGCCCCAATAGATATAGATATCCTTGGACTGTGTTCCCTCTATTGCTTTGACCGCCTCCTGAAATGCAGTTAGAACAGTGCCAGAGAACAGATTTTCGTAAAAGGTCCGAGCGCCGAGGATCGCGGCATTGTTATCTATCGCCCATAAGGTGCCGATATAACCCCTCGCGCCGCATGCCAGGAAAAATGCCGCGACGTCGTACCACGACCAACACGTGTTGTTGAACACCAGCGGTGAACTGTGCGACGCCAATATAGTGAATTGGCCTTGATGGATGCTGTCCGAGCAGCGGATAGCGCAGGACGAGGCAATTCGGCCCTTTTTCTTTCGCTTAGCATTCGTGTTTAATTTGCCCCGTTGATCCAGGTAGAGCGCTTGCCACATGTCGTGAAACACGTGGCTAGGTATATTCTGCTTGTCCAGTTCATCGCTCATCCATCTGAAGCCATCTAGTCTTCTGAAAATAGTCTTCCGGTGAACTCGTACGCGACCATCTTTGTCCACGACGGGATCGTAGCCCACAACCTCATCGTACTCGATTACATGGGTCTTGCCCTCTCTGTCCACAAATTCTTCCGACACTTCCCAGCCATCCACTTCGCCACCGTGGCTGCAAATATGCAACACACCGTAGGGGAAGTGCTGCGCATTGAAATCCAGGTTGGTAAGGGTCGCATCTCGCCCAATCAGCTGTCGTAGGTAGTACTGGTTGTGCGTGAAGAAATCGACTAGCCACTGTGTTTCTTCGTCCGCGAAAAAGAGTGGTGAAAAAACAACAGCCGAACGAAAGGTTCTGGTCTGCTCGAAAATAATACTATTGAAGACAAAGAGATCAGGCTTGAGGGCAAGGTGGACGTGACTGCAGGGAATTATATTTCCGATTACAAGAGAATACGGCAAGCCTTTAGTGAAAAACGTAGCGTATTCGAACTCAGAAAATGACGCCGCACCTATCCTGTGTAAGACGGCATCTTTGACCTTTTGCAACTGAGCGCCATCTCCAGTATCCCTCCAGTCTCGAATGAACCTATGGATATTCTGCACCTCACGCTTTCCGATGGCGTCAACAACCACGAGATTTGCACCAACTGAACTCGCGTAATTCACACCCACTACGGAACCAACATCTCCATTATCTTCAATAACGACAATACCCCCCTTCGTCTTCTCGGGCTCAGGAAGAGTCTTCTCTCCCTCATCTATCACCAATCTTTTTCCTTCTATTTGGGCAATCCATAAACCCCTCAGAATGTCCGAGGTCCTACAACGAATTTCTCCTGCCGCCGGCGCAACCAGTGTTGAAAGCTGCTTCGCGATGTCATCCAGATCGGCAATCTCTATGATCGTGGTTCCTTTGGGGATTGATAGATAACTCGTTTGATTCTGGCTCAATCCGGCGAGGATCAAATACTCAGAACCGCCCATTCTCGCCCACGCATTGTTTATGAGCACGCTCGTGTTGTTTCCCAAGAGATTCGATAAGTAAATGTCACTTTTCAGGTTGTCCCCACCCGTCTTGGGTGAGGTCATTGGCGGAAACATGAAAAGGGGTAGATAGCAGTCTTTCTCGAAGAGATACGAAGAAATGACAGCAGCGAGGGCACCAGCGTCTCGGTCGACAATGCACAGATATCGGTCAGTTGGAGTTGGAGGTTTCTTAATTTCTGACATAGCTAAATTATGATCCGTCGTTCGGAGGAATTGAAGAGCAGGTAGCGGTCAGCGCAGTCCTGACCGTGGGCTTTTCTCAGGCCCGATGCCTCAACGGCAACCGCGCGTCGTCAATCGGGATGGGGCAGGAGGCTGATTCCAAATTCAAAATGGCAGATTCAAAATAGGACAGGGCCAGGGCTGGTCTCAAATTCAAAATGGCAGATCAATCAGCATGAAGGTTGGCGGAACGCTCGCGCAGTTCTTCGAGAGACATTTCAACGACTTTTCCTTCACGCCAGATATAAATGGGTAAGCCTTGGCGTGCGTGCTCGACGATCACTTTCTCAACCGCGGCTTTGAGCGCCATCTCAGCCCGTTGCTCCAACGGCAATTCGAGAACGTTTTCAGGTGGTTTAGTCATGGTCTTCCATAGCGATTAATCAATGTCTCGTAAAGCTCTCGGTTCATTATACAGGGCTTGCCCTGTTTCTCCAAGGCAACGACCGCCGGAGTCGCACCAGAGTTGTCAAATACAATCCACGAATCCCCTAGCTGGCGGTAGTCAGCAAAAAAGTTTTGCAGGGAGCGGCCAAACCGGCGACGAACGACAGACTCGGGAATATCGTGGCCGCCCTCCATGACTCGCCCTCTCACTCTCGTCAGCGCAAGATCAACGGTCGGCACCAACAGAAAGAAGAAATGCACTCGGTACCCGAGCTTCTTGAGGCGGCGAATCAAGCCCAGATAGCTCCGACCTGAAAGAGTGGTCTCAAACCCGAAATCTTCGCCACGCTTCACGTAATGATTGATTTCTTCAAGCATTAGGCGTCCGGCGCGGAAGGCAACTGCTTCCGGGGAAAACGGTGCCACGCCTTGTGCGATCAAATCGGCATTGATGAAATTCTTACACTCTGCGTAATTCGGCAGGAATTCTCGCGCAAAAGTTGTCTTGCCAGCACCGTTTGGTCCAGCAATGATGTAAAGATCAGGACTCATGAGTTCAGACTAGTGCCCCTTCCTTCGAGTCGGAGGCGCCCCCGACGCAGTAAGCGGGTAGCGGCCAGCGCCGTCCTAACGGGGGGATTTTCTCATGCCCGGTGCCCCAGCGGCAAGCGCACATCGTCAATCTGGATGGGGCACGACGCTGAAAATAAGTCTTCAGATTTCAGTTTTCAGTTGTCAGGAACTAGCTAACAGCTCACGGCCGACAGCTAACAGTTAGTCCCGAGCCCGGAACGCCGAATCCCGCTTCCCCAGCCCTTTCCGCGCGGGATATGACTATTCCAGTTGAGCCCCAAAGGGGCGATCCATCCCAGCCCAGGCCAACGGCCTGGGTATGCGGCCCAAACCATTTCGACGTATGAGCCCTGAAGGGGCGACCCACGATATTGCTTCAATCCCACACATATCGTTCGTCGTAATCAACCCCGTACGTCTGCAAAAACTTTCGATACTCGTCCTGGAAACTTACCGTTCGATGGTGCTCCTCCTGATGCTCGATGTACTCGGCCACCGCCTCCACTTCCGAAGGGCTCAGCGAAAAACCGCCGTAGCCATTTTGCCAGTGGAACGCCCGCA
>PMYF01000797.1:9657-10852 GCA_003171295.1 Acidobacteriota bacterium
ATGCAGTCGCCCGCGAAGCGGCTGTAGGAGCAAAGGTTCGCGTTGCTTGGTGCTGAATACGAGCTGGATGTACAACTTTGATAGCGATTGTGGCATGGGTTTTGATTGGCCCGCCCCTTCAGGGCTTGTGGCTGTGACCGCTCCTTAATTCCCAGGGCGTTGCCCTGGGCTGAGATGAATCGCCCCTTTGGGGCTCAGGACCGTGGCGCGCCCCTTTGGGGCTCAGGATCGTAGTGCGCCCCTTCGGGGCTCATGATCGTGGCTTCCCCCTTCAGGGCTCATGACCCCGCGCTCTTCCTCCTTGTCCAGACCAAAATTGTTGTAACTCGACCACCGCCCATCTTCCGGCCGCTTCACCAGATCCTCTCGTTACCCGCCCAGGATCGCAGCCCGCTGGGCGGCCTGAAGTAGGGGCGGTTCGCGAACCGCCCCGGTCACCAATCCTGCTCGTTTCCGCGAGGGCGCTTCGCGAAGCGCCCCTACTTGCTTGACCACCCCCTGCCCCCTCCTGACCCAGGAGGGGAATATGTCGGACAATTAGACGCCCTCCCAACAGATCTTTTCCTGCCCGCGAGGAAAAATCATGACGTCTTGTCTTAATTTGTATGTATTGGCACATATACTACATTTGCACTTGACAATGCTAATATGCGTGTTAAACTGGTACTCAAGGCCAGTACCCGCTGGCTGGCTTGAAAGGGCGCGAACCTATACAAGAACAGGAGGTAGAAGGCAGAAGGCTGAAAGCTGACGGCTGACTGCTGAACGCGTTCGCGCTTCGCTTGTTCGTTCGCAGTTAACTGTGAGCTGTCGGCTGTTAGCTGTCAGCCCCAAAAGAGAGGTTTCCATGTCTTTAGTCCACAAACCAGAAATGACCGAGGAGAACTTGGCCGCGCACCGCGCGAACGGTTCCCAGTCGCAGGGTGCGGTGACGCCCGAGGGCAAGGCTCGCGTCGCTGCGGTCAATTTGCGTCACGGGTTCTATTCCCAGGCGCCGAACGGGGCGTTGACCGCCTTGGGGGAAGACCCGCAAGAGTATGCAGAGCTCATGAATTCGCTGGAGAACAATTTGGCCGAGGGCTTGAAAAGCGAGTTGGTGCAGCGCATTGGGCGCGCCCTGTGGCGGATGAAGCGCGCCGAACGCATGCAGGATGGCCTCGCCGCGAAGCGTATCCAAGGCGCGAAGCAAATGCAA
>PMYF01000496.1 GCA_003171295.1 Acidobacteriota bacterium
AATCAAAAGCCGACGGTCATAGATCTCCGCTACAAAAAACCAAATTGACACACTACCCAAATTCAACTCATCGTGTCGTTGGACAGGGTGCGGCGGCGATCTTCATTGATCCTGAAGGTTCAGTTTGCCGTTGCCTGCAATCCGGCGAGCGGGCGACGCAATCGGTTGCGGTCTTCAAGGCCAATCCTGACCAGTTCGAAGGTCAATTCCTGAGGCCGTGCTTCCCGCACCAGCACGTCGGTGTGGATGCGGTGCAGTCCCGACGGAAATTCCAAGCCGACCACAACGCCGGGCTTGATGTGGCACTGGCTTCGCGCTACGCCGCCCCCCAGGCTAAGCTGTTCAATGGCTATCCGGTAGCTGCCTCGGGCGCTGTGGACTTCGCCTTTCAGGGGATAGGGCAGATTCATGCGGAGATAGCGCCGCTGTCGCAGCCAGGGGGTATCGGGCTCCGGGTCGAGTGGCGCGAGAAACATCTCGGCGGTGTTCAGGCCGGAGCGCGGCAGGAAGTGTTTGGCCCACTCGGGATCGATTTTCTGTAGCGCCTGCAGGGCCGTGATCCTCAGCTCGCGGGGATATCGCCATCGCCAGAAACGTTTGGCTTCCGCGAAGGGGCGGAGGAGTGACTCGGCGCTGGATTCGCGGAGCCGTCCCAGGGCTTCGATAGCCTTGATCTGCAAATAGGGCTCGCCAGGGTGGGAAGACTCGTTCTCGACGATCTGCATGAGCCGGGGAGCGCTGGCGCAGTCGCCGCACATGCCGATCTCGTCGACGGCCTCCGCCCAGACGGTGGAGCTGAGGAGGTCGAGTATCTTCTCCAGTAATCTGCCCCGCTGGGGCGCCAGGCTGCTGGCCAGTTGCCTCACCACCTGGTCATGGGCGATCTGATCCCAATCCCGCAGACGCGAGGGAAGCAGTTCTTCCAGGGCGCTGGGCTCCAGGCGGCTGAGGAGTGCCACCTTGGAAGTTGCTTCCGGCGCGGGGCGGTTTTGCAGGATCTTGCGGAGGTAAATGACTGCTTCGGGGCCCACTCCCTGGGCCAATTCTAGCAGCCGTTCCCATTCGTCCCGGCGCGAGAAGTGCGGAATGCGACTGGCCATTTGGTCGACCGCGGCCTGGGGCATACGCCGCAGGACTTCCACCAGGTCGTCGGGAATCCGGGGGGCGTGCAGGGCTTCTTCAATGAAAACCGGCAGCGGGTTCCCCACCCTCACGCGTGGCCAGAGGATCCGGGCGTGTCCGGGCTGGCACCGCTCCAAGGTTTCCATCGCCACCAGCGCTTCCTGGATGGCGGGGTATTGGCGGCGGGCTGCGGCTTCGTGGCTATGGCGAACAAAGGTGGCGTCCAGCAGGGATTGCAGGTCAGCGTTCGTTTCGCGGCCCAATTCCTCGCCCAGATGGTGCAGGGTGGACTTCAGCATCGAGACGTCGACACGGGAATAGAGGTCGGCCAGGTCAGTCAAGCCCGTGGCAGCTTTTCGCCGGGCTTCTCCTTCCTTGGTGTGCACGCATTGCGCATAGTTCTCAAGGATGTCCCGTGCCGATTCCACGTCGCCGCCCGTGAACAACTCTCCCACGAATTGGCGGATGTTGCGCGGCGGAATGGCCCAGGCTTCCGGTGACAGCAGGATCTTGCGCTTGGCGCGCTCCGGCACCCCGGCCCAGAATTGCCGGTCGAGGATATCGGAGTGAGATTCCACCTCCAGGCCAGCGCGCCCCATTTTCTCCTCGTGCACTTTCAGGACCTCCCGCAGAGAACCGATTTCGCGCTTGAGCCGGTCGAGGAGCTCCACCACGGCGTTGGTTCGCACATCCCCACGCTGGTACTGTTCCAGGGCAAAGCGAATGGCCACACGCTCGGCAATTTGCAGCAGCAGGGGGGCGTCCGGCCTGGGGGGTTCGGATTGTGATTCCAAACTCAGCAGGGCTTGGGTCAGGGCTGCCTGCCCCGGAACCGGCAATTGCTGGATTTGCCCCTCGACGCTACCCATCTGCGCGGCCGACTCCGGTTGCTGAGCCGTCTGACCTAGCTGCGACAGGCATTGCAAGACCTTCAGGACATCATCCTCTTGTGCCTGGGGAGGGGCTACGGCGGCCTCCCCCGCACTGGCTGATGGCCCGGTGGGTTGGCTGCGGGCGCCTTCCGCCGCCGCGATGAGCTGCAACAAGCGCTGCGGGTTTTCGAGCCAAGGCTGCAACTTCTTCGCATCGGCCCCGAGCGATCGCGCCGCCAACTCGGCAGCCATTCCAGGGCCACCCAAGGAAGCATCCTGCGCAACAAACCGCACTTCGTTCACACGGATGGGTCCCTTGTCACCTCCCAGGGCGGCCCGGAGGTCGGCAGCGTGTGATCCGGCTTGGGGAGCGCGAGTGGCGAAGCCGCGAACAAGACGCCAAAAATCATCGGCCGTCACCTGCGGAGAAAAATGGATGCTGGAGAGTCCGGCGGAAGAAAGTAATAGGGCAAAACTGCGGTCCGTGGGCCGCTTCTCGAGCGGTGCGCCATCCAGTAGTACCTGTGTACCTGTCACGCCCAGGAGCAATCCGGTTTTTCCAGCGCTCTGCAAAGCCGTACGCAGGTCCTCCCAAGCGACGCCCAGGAGTGTCGTGGTCCGCTCGTGTTCCGTGCCATATAGGCGCACAGTCTTCAGCAAGATGTTGAGGCTACGCACGAAACGTCGAGCAGTCTCGGGGCTGCATGCATCTTCCATGTTGCCTTTGTCGCGAATCTGACGCCCCAGAATCCTCCGGCTAACGGAGTGCGCGGCACTGATATTTGTAGCACGTCTGGAATCACTTGCCCACAGTACAATAGTACCAGCCGCCGCACCGTCCGCCCGGCCGTTCGGGAGCGCTCGGGGCCGGTCTCGCGGCGGTCGCGGCGGTACCCGTCGGTCCGCGCTACCGGCTTCGGTCTGTACCCTCGCTTTATTCTTGACATCGGTAATAACCGTGTGTACACTCGTTCCTGAAGCCGGCGCCCGCTGGCTGAGTTGCAAGGCCGCGGACCTATACAACGGGTCGGCGCAATCCATAGAACAGCAGGCAGAAGGCAGAAGGCAGTAGGCAGAAGGCTGACTGCTGAACGCGTTTTTGCTGCTGGAGATTTCCATGTCTTTAGTCCACAAACCAGAAATGACCGACGAGAACCTGGCTGCGCACCGCGCGAACGGCCAGAAGACGCTGGGTGCGGTGACGCCCGAGGGCAAGGCTCGCGTCGCGGCGGTCAATTTGCGTCACGGGTTCTATTCCCAGACGCCGAACGGGGCGTTGACCGCCTTGGGGGAAGACCCGCAAGAGTATGCCGAGCTCATGAATTCGCTGGAGAACGATTTGGCCGAGGGCTTGAAAAGCGAGTTGGTGCAGCGCATTGGGCGCGCCCTGTGGCGGATGAAGCGCGCCGAACGCATGCAGGATGGCCTCGCCGCGAAGCGTGTCCAAGGCGCGAAGCAAATGCAA
>PMYF01000273.1 GCA_003171295.1 Acidobacteriota bacterium
TGCAGGGCAACACCGAGCAGAAGCGGAAGACCACGGCTGAAAGCGACCCTACTTTTCGCCATAATAACTCTCCACATTGTAGCCATACACGCTCCGATATTCGCTGGCGGACATATCCACTGCTTCAATCACCATGCCGAGAATATGGACGCGGTTCCGGGCAAGGGTCTGGACAAAGCGGCGCAACGCCTTACGAGATGTTCGGCCCGCGCGCAGCACACCGATGGTTCCATCGCAGTAAGTCCCCACGATAATTGCGTCGGCGACCGGCAAAGCGGGCGGGTTGTCCACAAGTACCAGGTCAAACCGCTCCCGAGCGGCTTGAATAACCTTTCCGATCTCGTCCGATCCCAGCAACTCCGAGGCCAGCGGGGATTGACGGCCGGCGGGCAACAGGGTCAGATTCGGCTCCACGGGATGGGACTCCAGAACATCGTCAAACGATTTCAGGCCGGCCAGAATATCCGCCAACCCATCTTCCCGCGCAACGCGGAAAAGGGCGTGCTGCCGGGGGCGCCGAAGATCGGCGTCAATGATGAGCACCTTCAGGCCGGTGGCGGCAAAGGCAATCCCCAGGTTATAGACGGTGAAAGACTTGCCTTCTCCGGGCAGGGCGCTGGTAATGGAGAGAACCTTGAGTTTACGCCCCACACCGGAGAGGGTCAGCCCCGACCGCAAGCTGCGGAACGATTCAGCCGTGGCGCTTTCCGGAGCCACCAGGAAAGAACTTGATTCCGTGGCCAGGGCGCCTTCTCGCGGTCTGGCGTCCATGCGGTGAAATGTAATCATGCCCAGCACCGGCAGGTTCGATACCGTTTCCACCTGGAAGCTGTCCGCAAGCGTGTCATCCAGGCTTTCCAGCATGTAAGCCAGGCCGGTGCCCAGGAAAAGACCGCCCAAAAGACCGACAATAACGAACAGAGTAGGCTGCGGCATATAAGAGCCGCCCGGAGGACGCGCGGGATCGGCAACGGTAACATTCGTCGCGCTGTTGCCCGCGTCGATGTTAGCTTCCTGCAGCCTGGCGTAGAGAATGTCGTAAAGTGCGCGGCTGGAGCGGGCTTGCGCCATGAGAACTCCCAACTGCACGACGTCGTCATTCATCTTGCTGGTCACGAGTTTTTGTGCCTCAAAGGCAGAACGCAGCGCCTGCTCATTCTGCTGCGCGAGGACTAGATCGTTCTTTGCCCGCTGCTTAATCTTCGCGATCTCGTTTTGAATCTGATCGTGAAGCGACTTCAATTGATTTGCAATGTCAGCCAGATGAGGATTTTTGGGACCATACTTGGTTTCCGCGCTGGCGTACGCCACCCGCGCCGCTGCTTCCTGCTCTCGCAGCGAATTGAGAATATCCAGGCCATTGCCCTGAGACATGACGGTCGAGCTGGAAAGTCCGGGAAGAGAACTGGAGCCAAGCGAGGAGATCAGGTCGGGATTCTCCGTTGCCGCAAGGCGGTAGATCGCTTCGTGCCCAAGGCGCAAGGCTTCGGCCTGGGTTACCTCTTCGTTCAGAGCCGTGAGACGCTCCAGTTCCGGTATGCTTACTGAGCCGCCGCCGCCACCGCCGCCGCTGACACCGCCGCCGGCGCCAGATGGGGATGCAGATCCGCCTCCCAGTGTAGCCAGGCCAAGCATCGCAGAGGAAAGATTATGGGANNGCAACCTGATCTGAAAGATCACCCAGTTGGGCAGAAAGCCACTCCGACACCTCCTTCGACGAATTGACGTTTGAGTTGAAAAGATAGAGTTTGTATTGGTGAACGACCTCGTTCGCAATATTCGCGGCCTGGACTGGATCACTGTCAGAGTAAGTAATGGCAATGAGACGCGAACTCTCTACCTCTTTAACCAGCAGATGCCCCTTGAAATTGCCCACAAGACTTTCCCGTCGCTGGGCGGGCAGAGCTTCCGCACTAACGAGAGGCCCCGCCTCCTTGCTGAGCCGGTCAGGATTCTCCAGGCGGAGCATTCCCATCTTGCTCATTACAGCCAGAGCGATTGTGTCATCCTTTATGACCGCAATTTCGGTTTGGATCTTGGTTTTCAGCTCATCCGTGTCGCCACCTGCCAGCGAGGCGAGGCTGGAAAGTATATCGCCCTCGCCGCCTTTTTCNNGTAGCGGTGGCTCTGTATCTCGGATGCATAAAGATGCAAATGAGGAATGCTACCGCCACGCAAAAGGCCGTACAGCCGGCTACTACGCCCTTCCGCTTCCAGGGAACAATTGCGAGATCCCTGAGAGACACCTGATCCTCGGGATCGAAGAAGCGGCTGCTTTCGGCGAACCGGTCTCCGGGGCGGCCAGTTTGAGTTTCATTCTCTTCGGTCAAGTGGATTCCTCTTCTCTGGTTCTCTCAGGCTATTCGCGGAATTAGGCTGAATTCCCCGCGCGCGAGGACAATTTGCGCAACAGAGAACCGTGTAGAGCCTGATGATTAGTTTTCATCGAACGCAACTATTGAGCATAGCTTCGCCATCCTCGCTTGGGTGAGGTGGTTACCCATAGGCCATCTGCGCCAAAAAACGGTGTTCGTACCGCAGTTGGATTGCTCACAGGACGAGTGAACCGGCATTCGTGCTGCACGTCATAAC
>PMYF01000860.1:0-1647 GCA_003171295.1 Acidobacteriota bacterium
AGCGCGAACTCGTACGGGTGCGGTCGCGTGTTAATGGCCTGCACTTCGTTCTTCATCTTGTAATCGATCCAGGTCTCGATAACTTCCTCACTGAAGACATCTCCCTTAAGCAGGAAGTCGTGGTCTTTCTCCAGCGCGCGGAGCGATTCCTCGAGCGAGCCCGGCATGGAAGGAACGTTCTTCATCTCCTCGGGGCCGAGGTCGTAGATGTCCTTGTCCAGCGGCTCTCCTGGGTCGATCTTGTTCTCAACCCCNNGGGGGACGGTATTCCACACGCTTCGCCTTGGGGTTCGCCGAGTACATGGGAATGCGGCAGGCGGCGCTGCGGTTGCGGCGAGAGTATGCCAGGTTCACGGGCGCCTCAAATCCCGGCACCAGGCGCTTGTAGGAATTCGTGGTGGGAGCAATCAACGCGGCGAGCGCCGGTGAGTGCTTCAGAAGTCCGCCGATATAGTAGAGGGCCATCTGGCTCAGGCCCGCGTACTTGTCACCGGCAAAGAGCGGCTTGCCCTCTTTCCACAAACTCTGGTGAGTGTGCATGCCGGAGCCGTTGTCCTGGAAGATCGGCTTGGGCATGAAAGTCACGGTCTTGCCGTATTGGTACGCCACGTTGCGGGCGATATATTTATAAATCATCATCCCGTCCGCGGATTTCACCAAGGAGTTGAAGCGCTGGTCGATTTCCGCCTGGCCGCCTGTCGCGACCTCGTGGTGATGGCACTCAATGTTGAGCCCGGCCTTTTCCATTACCAGGACCATCTCGCTGCGCAAGTCCTGGTAGTGGTCGGTGGGTGGAACCGGGAAGTAGCCTTCTTTGTAACGTGGCCGGTAGCCCAGGTTGTCCTTCTCACGGCCCGAGTTCCAGCGGCCTTCCTCGGCGTCGATGAAGTAATAACCATGCTGCTGCGCCTGGTCGAAGCGCACGTTGTCAAAGATGAAGAACTCGGCTTCCGCGCCGAAGAAGGCCGTGTCGGCAATGCCCGTGTAAGCAAGGTAGGTTTCAGCCTTCTTCGCCACGTGACGCGGGTCTTTCAAGTAGTGCTGCTTGGTCACGGGATCGATGATGTCGCCGATCAGGACGAGCGTAGGGGTGTCGGTAAAAGGATCCAGTACGTACCAGCTCGGGTCGGGGACCAGAAGCATGTCGCTCTCATGGATCGCCGCCCAGCCGCGGATGCTGGATCCGTCCATCCCAAACCCTTCCTCGAAAGATTCCTCCTCCAGCTCATGGACCGGAAACGAAACGTGGTGCCACAGACCGGGCAGGTCGGTGAAGCGAACGTCTACAATCTTAACGTTATTGGCAGCGGCAAATTCCAGGACCGCCTTTGGATTCATATCCCCTCCATAAAATAGATTTTTCGCTGTGATTAAGGATCCTTATGCAGGTGTTGTGATTCAAGTCTTTCAACATATCCCGCACCCAGGTTTTAGTCAAGCCCCATGGAAGCCGCATTTTGAGCGGTTCCGAAGAGGGTGCCCCGGAAACGGTCAGCACTATGCAGGGATGGATGCCCCGCCCGGCATTGAACTCCGCGAATTTTCTCACGAGGTTCCGGCGTGCTGCCCACAAATCCAACGCCGTAACTCCGGCCACGCAGAATGCGGCAGCAGGGCGCGGCGGCGACCCCGCCCCTCCGTCCCAGG
>PMYF01000860.1:1695-3417 GCA_003171295.1 Acidobacteriota bacterium
CTGGCTTGAGGCCCGGCGCCTCCAGGAGAAAGCAGGAAGCGGAATGTTCGTAGCGAAACGGATGTTCCTGACTAAAGGTGTGGGAAAGCACCGCGAGAAGCTGACCAGCTTTGAGATGGCCCTGCGCTCCGCGGGGATTGCCGCCTGTAACCTGGTGAGGGTTTCCAGCATTTTCCCTCCCCGCTGCAAATTGGTCCCACGCTCCGAGGGCGTGAAGGAGTTAAGACCCGGCCAGGTAACCTTCGTGGTCATCAGCGAGAACTCCACGCGCGAACCGCACCGGCTGATCGCAGCCTCTGTCGGCATTGCCCTTCCCACCGACCGCAATACCTTCGGCTATCTCTCCGAGCATCATTCGTTCGGAGAAACGGAAGAAGTGGCGGGGGAATACGCCGAGGAACTGGCCGCCGAGATGCTTGCCACGACGCTCGGCGTCGAGTTCGACCCGGACCGAAGCTGGAATGAGAAAAAGGAAATCTACCAGATCTCGAATAAGATTGTCCGGACAATGAACATCACCCAATCGGCGATCGGCGACAAGCGGGGCCTCTGGACGACCGTGCTTTCTGCCGCTATCTTACTGGGGACCGGCGAGTGATTTGCCGGGAAGCACACCTGGCCGACCCCCCTCCTGGCTTCTGTCCGCGCTTACAACCCAAGGGCAACGAATCCTAAATCTGAAAGAGGCGACATGCGCAAGAACCAGATTCTCTCTACGCCTACCCGGCCCTTGAAGATCGATGCCGGCAAGAGCGTCGCGGCGTTGCTCGAGAAGATGCAGGGAATCTCCTTCCAGGGGCGCAACCTGGCCACGGCCTACCAGGTGTGGAAGAAGATGCTGGGAGACCGCGTCATAATCATGATGGGCATGTCCGGCGCCATGGTGCCCGCCGGGATGCGGCGGCTGGTGGTCTACATGATCAAGAATCGCCTGATTGATTGCCTGGTCACCACCGGCGCCAACCTTTTTCACGATATTCATGAAACGCTCGGCCGGCTGCACTTCCAGTGTTCACCCAACATTGACGATGTGCAGTTGCAGAAGCATCTGATCGACCGAATGTACGACACGCTCGCGGACGAAGAAGAGTTCCGCAAAGCCGACGCCATGATCGGGCGCTTCGCCGCGACGCTCGATCAAACACGGCCCTACACCACGCGCGAGTTCCTGCACTTGCTCGGCCAGGAACTCTCCCGGGGCGCCAAGGAAGACGGCATCGTGACCGCTGCCTACAAAGCGGGCATTCCCCTCTACTGCCCGGCCATCGGTGACTCCTCCATCGGCATCGGAATCGCGGAGAACCGCCACCTGGGCAAGAACCAGTTCACCTTTGACGTGATCGGCGACGTGCTGGAGACCGCGCACCTGGCCAGCGATTCGCCCGCGAGTGGCGTCGTTTATTTTGGCGGGGGCACGCCCAAGAATTTCGTCCAGCAGACCGAGGTCACCGCGGCGTTCATGCGCAACGCCACCGAGGGGCACAAGTACGCCCTGCAGGTGGTGACCGACGCACCACACTGGGGTGGGCTTTCGGGCTGCACGCTGGAAGAAGCCCAGAGCTGGGGGAAGATTGCTCCGGACGCCAGCCTGGTGACCGTGCACTGCGATTCCACCATCGCCATGCCCATCCTGGTTTCAGCGCTTTCGGAGAACGCCACGCTCATCCGCCGCCGCAAAAAGCCGGTGTTCGAAATGGGGCGCGAACTCAAGTTCTCGTTTCC